>JAQGMP010000227.1 GCA_028292285.1 Variovorax sp.
GCTTTGAGCGGCAGGGCCCGACGGTACCGCCCGAGCGGCGTCAAAACGGCCAAAGCGGCCCCCGAATCGCGTCACCGGCGTCGCCGCCCACCCGGGGCCGCGAGCGTCGCCCACTCTGACACGGAGCCCGACGAGATCGACCATCAGCTCGATCATGTCTTCGTCGAGCTTGTCGTCCGGCGGGACCAGACCGTGCGTCACCGCGAGCGCGGGTCAGACCCGCTCGGCTCGCAGTGTCGGGCGGCAAAGCGTCAGTCTCGCCAAACCTTTGTCGGTTGTCATCGGCCCGCAGAACGCCTCTTGGTGCAGAGGATTTCGCAACCTTTGAAGGGCGCTGTTATCTCAGCGTCACGGCACCGGGTCGCCACATTCGTGCTGGGGGCAGCTGCGCGTGACGCCCGGATGCGCTCACCCCCTACAACGCGGGCGGGCCAGACAGGTCAGAAAGAAACCTCGCACCACTGCGCAAAAACGAATGTCCCTGAACGTCTTTCTCTCTCATCCTTGGTTTCAGACATGCCTCGCCGCACTGGTCGCAGTGCTGGTGGCAACAATGATCCATCGCTCGTTCCAGGCTGTGCTCATGCGCACCATGCGTTCGTCGCCCGTCGTTCACGCGGTGCTCCAGGCCGTACGCTCGCCGGCCGGGTTCGCGCTGCCCCTGATCGGGTTGCAGGCCGTGTGGCAGGCGGCGCCTGACAACCTGCGCTACATCGGCAACATCCGCCATCTGAACGGCCTGCTTCTGATCGCCGCCGTGACGTGGATGCTGGTGCGCGTGCTGCAAGGCTTTGCCACGGGCCTGGTCGCCTCGCATCCGGTCGATGTCGAGGACAACGTCAATGCACGAAGAATCCTCACGCAGACGCGCGTCATTTCGCGCAGCGCCATGGCCGTGGTGATCGTGATTGGCGCGGCGATGATGCTGATGACCTTTCCTGGGGCCAGGCAACTGGGCGCCAGCTTGCTCGCCTCGGCCGGTCTGATCGGCATCGTGGGCGGTCTTGCGGCGAAGCCGGTGTTCAGCAACTTCATCGCCGGCCTGCAGATCGCAATGGCACAACCCATCCGCATCGACGACGTGCTCATCGTCGAAGGCGAGTGGGGCCGGGTCGAGGAGATCACGGGCAGCTACGTGGTGCTGCACATCTGGGACGACCGCAGGTTGATCATTCCTTTGCAGTACTTCATCGAGAAACCGTTCCAGAATTGGACCCGCAGCAGTGCGCAGTTGCTGGGCTCGGTCTTCTTCTACGTGGATTTCGGCATGCCGATTGCGCCGCTTCGCGCCGAGGTGGAGCGCATTGTGCGCTCGGCGCCCCAGTGGGATCAGCGCTTCTTTAATCTGCAGGTGACCGACGCGACCGAGCGCACGATGCAGTTGCGGGTGCTGTGCACCTCCGCATCTTCGGGCTTGTCCTTCGATCTGCGCTGCCTCTTGCGCGAGGAGTTGATCGCGTTCATGCAGCGTGAATATCCGCAGTATCTGCCACTTCACCGCGTCTACATGGAAGAGCATTCCGGGCGCGTGGATGAGAGCGAACGCGACGCGGCCATCGTGCGGGAACGCGCCATTGCCGCCGGCTCCTCGCCTTCTGCATGAAGAAGACGTTTTCGGCCGGGGCGCACCGGGACGCATACCGACGTGGAAGTGGCCTTAGACGGCCACCGTTTTGTAGACGTCGATGCCGAACCTTGATCCCGCCTGGCTCACGACGGCACGCTTCAAGTGCAGGTGGCTCGGCTAACCCCATGTCGAACGCGATGCCTGCGCGAGTGGGGCGCCCGGCGGCCAAGCGCTAAGCCGCTAAGGCTGTTGGAAAGGGACGCGGTTGCCTGCCGAAGATTTCGCGTGCAGAAGGCGCTGCTTTGGCGTTTGACAGTGTCCTGGCCGCACGCCTCGCGGTTGATGTCGCGCCTTGAATGCGTCACCCATGCGCCGCGGTCAACTTCGCGCAGCGGCACCGCATCGATGCTGCGTTTTGATCAGCGTTTCAGCAAAGACGCCGACCTCTTTGTGCCAGATCCGCGATCTTTGAGCTTTCTGAACCCCAGCCTGGGAGCCCCAGCCGAAGATGTGACCAGCGAGTACGAGGAGAACTCGCAGTCAAAGCCCAGGACGAAGCGCGTTGGCGTCGTACACCTAATCGGCCTTCCAGGTGCCCGAAGCTCAGGTGAACGGCCGTTCTGGAAAAGCTGAGGATCCCCGAGCGGGAACCCAACGGTCAAGTGGCTCAGTGAAAGCAACTGATGAGCCATGGCGGGGGAGGCGCCCAACGTTTGAGCGCGCTCCCGGTGCCGTACGTACGCGACGCGGGCAGAGGGGCGACCTGCTGAAGTGGGCCGCCCTTCAGCCGCGAGCACACAAGATCCTGCACGCTTCAACAAAGCCCACCGCGGCCACGATCTCGCGGTCCTGGGATCCGTCTTCAGACCCACCGGCCTCGGGTGTTTCACTGGGACCGTCAACACCCTCACTGCATGCATGCAGTGCGATGGTCAAGGAACGACGCAGCGGTTCCGGAAGAGTCGACTCCCTGACCAGCAACGCTGCGGCAATCCTTGCGGCGCGTGGTGAAAGTTTGACAGCCTGCTCGTAAAGAGGACCAACTCGCATCTGATCCGTCTGGCAAATCGTGTGCCGAGCGGGCACGACTCGAACCGTGGGCGCTGAGTTACGAACGATCCGGAGGGCTACCGTGCGCCAAGGCAGAGGGTCTGCTATCTCAATTAATCGTGCGCAGACATCAAGCCAATGATGGCGCGCAACGATGCAGGCCTCAGGTGGGCGTGTGTGCGACTCATCCGACCCTACCCTGCTCATCCCCCCTCGACCTCGGCTTTGTGCGGCACTGCCTGTCGTCGCCTGGTCTTGGGCCGACGCTGGGGCCAAGAAACTGACACTACCGGATACCCGAGAAGCTCAGCCATCACCTGCGTTTCGCAGACTGACGGGCACGGCCTTAGGGCCAAGAGGGATAGAGATTGGACCTCGGTCCAATGACACACGCAGACCGATCCGCCATGGTGCAACGCCGCCGCAAGCCACTGGATGATTCACCGGGTCGGACCGCTGGCAGCACCAGGCGCAAGTATGAGAGCGAA
>JAQGMP010000671.1 GCA_028292285.1 Variovorax sp.
GAAGTCATCTCGAAGCTCAACGCCGCGCTCCTCAAGGCGATGCAGGACCCCACAGTGAAGCAACGTATGGCAGACGCCCAGATGGAACCGCTGACGGGGACGCCGCTGCAGTTCACCAACTATATGACGTCGGAAACGGCGAAGTGGTCGAAGGTCATCCAGGCCAGCCACATCGCACTGGACTAGGTCAAAAATTTCTCAACGTAAGGGTCAATCATGAAACTGGTGAGCTACGGCCCGATGGGCGAAGAACGCGCAGGCATTCTGGACGGCGAGGTCATTGTCGATCTGGAGTCCGCGATGCGTCTGGCAAACGCGGCAAGACCCGTCGCCGACATGCGACTGCTGCTGGAGCAGACGGACTGGCGCGCCCTGCTCGATCTGGCATTCGAGCATCGCGCTGAGGCGACCCGGGTTGCGCTCGATACGGTCCGGCTGGGTGCACCCGTGCCGGTCCCTCGCAAACTGCTCATCGCCGGAGCCAACACCCATTCGCACGTCGCCGAAGCGGTAGCTGTCCTGAAGGAAGCGATCGCGCCGAACGAGCCGATGATCCTGGCGAAGGCGACGTCCAGCATCTGTGGCGCGTTCGATCACGTCGTCCACCCTCCCGAGACGACCAAGCTGGACTACGAGGTCGAACTCGGCGTGGTCATCGGCAAGACAGCGCGCCGGATTTCGCGGTCCCAGGTGCGGGATCATGTGGCCGGGTTCAGCGTGATCAACGAGATGTCGGCGCGGGACATCCAGCTGGCCGAGCACGAGACGAACCCATTCTTCCGGGTCCACTTCATCGGCAAAAGCTTCGACACGTTCAACCCGATGGGACCCACACTGGTGACGATCGACGAATTCGACTGGAATGCGCCGCTGAAGATGAAGACGCTCGTGAATGGCGAGGTGCGTCAGTCCGATGACACCAACGATCTGGTCTTCGGTGTGGAAGAACTCGTGTCTTACATCAGTCAGTCGATGACGCTGTTTCCAGGCGACGTGATCGCCACCGGATCGCCCGCCGGCGTGGCAAATTTCATGAAGCCACCGCGGTTTCTCAAGCCCGGTGATGTCGTGCGGTGCGAAATCGAGCGCATCGGCTTCATCGAAAACCTTGTCGTTGCCGAACTTGCATGAGCCGGACGAGCACGCGTCGACTTTATTCATTAGTTTGCTTTGGACCCACACTCTGCGGTGCTTGGCGACAATCGCACCTTGGTCAGACTTCCGAACGCTCTACTATCACTTCACTGATCTGCACCACGGGTTGAGTATCCGTGTAGTTGGCGATGTCGCCCCTGATTTCCTGCTGGTGCTGGCCAGAGGCTGCCCGGTAAGCTTCGACAGACGTGCAGACGAATTCGCACTTGGCCACGTAGACAGGGTCAGTGCCCGGAGCACGCCCTGAGATGCCTTTCTCCACTGTGTAGTACAGACATGCAGCGCCGAGCAGCCGCTTCATCATCGGCATATGCCTCTCGCGGTAATAAGCATGATCGAATCGTGCGCCTGCGGCGTACGGGTACATGACACTGACTTTGATCATCGAGATTCTCCAGTTGTTGCACGGCGGTCAATACGCCGACTACTCGGCCAGAAGCAGCCTCACATCGGGAATCGTGCGCCTGCCTTTTCCACGGGCATGCGCAGCCCATTCGTGAGATAGCAGACGGTGCGATAAAAGCCCGCCAGCATCAGCAGTTCCATGATGGCTACTTCGGCAAAGTACTTTCGCAACCCGTTCCACAGTCCATCGTCGACGTCGGCGTGTGAGTGCAGGGAGTCACACAGGCGCAGAAGGACCTGTTCCTCGGCCAACCAGCAGGCTTCATTTGCCGAACCTGTCACTGTCGCCTGAACCTGCTCTGACGTCAGGCCGCCGAGCCTTGAGAAAGTCGTGACATGGACGCCCCATTCATATTCGGATCTGCACAACGCCGTTGTCCGAAGAATCACGATTTCGCGCTGTCGGATGCTCAAGTTGCCCTTGTCCAGCAAACCACCGGCAAAGAACCTCTGAAATAGACGAGGGTCGCGTGCCAACGTCGTGAACAGCCGTAAGGGAGTCTGTCCCTTCATAAGCCTGTCGAGGGGCCTGGCAATGTCTTCACCAAAAGGTGGAGTTGCTGGCTCGATGCGTGCGGACATACAGACTCCTGAATTCGAGTGTTGGTCTATCGTAGGCCTCTTGCTGTATAAAGTAAAGCATGACTACGCCTCGTATCGGTCGACCAGTTCGCGGCTCCACCACCGGCCGCCCCATCATGGTCGCGCTGGACCTGCTGGGCCGGCGCACGGCACTGCGCGTGCTCTGGGAACTTCGGCAAGACTCGCTGACGTTCAGGGCCCTGCAGGACGCTTGCGAGACGAACACCCGATTGCTCAACACGCGGCTCACTGAACTGAGGGAGGCCGCCCTTGTCGAGCATGCCGAGGGCGGCTATCGACTAACGGACGAAGGGCGACGGCTTGCGAAGGCGCTGAGGCCGTTGTCAGTTTGGGCGGACCAGTGGGGGCATGGAAAGCGATGAGAAGGTGACTCGCACCAAGACCGCAACGGCTTGCTCGGTGCTGGACAGCGCCAACAACGCCGTACAAGGCGCCGCGGGTTGCGGAAAAACTTGATGGTGGCAGCGGTGATGATTCCGAGGTTGCCTTCGCTGCCGATGTACAGATTGCGAAGGTCGTAGCCGGTATTGTCTCTTCGCAGTCCGCGCAGTCCGTCCCAGATTTCGCCGTCTGCGCGTACCGCTTCCAAGCCGAGCGTGAAGTCGCCCATGTTGCCGTACCGGAGCATACCTGTGCCGCCTGCATTGGTCGCCAGATTGCCGCCGATGGTGCAACTGCCCTCTGCACCAAGCGAGAGCGGCAAGAATTGACCCGCAACTGCTGCCTGTTCCTGTACGGCCTGAAGAATGCACCCCGCTTCCACCGTCATCGTGTCATTGAGGGTATCGACAGCCCGTACGCAATTGAGGCGCGACGTGAGCAACACCACCGCCCGGCCTGAGTGGTCCGGCGTGGCGCCTCCACATAGGCCGGTGTTGCCTCCTTGCGGAACGAGCGGCGCGGAGTGCTCGGCGCAGACCCGTATCACCTGGGACCCTTGCAGGGTTGTGCCTTGGCGCGCCACTGCGACGGCTCGACAGGTGAGCGCCTGCTGTCGGGGAGGTTGCGGAGCGTCAGATAGTCATCTTCGCGCTGGTGTCTAGTCGCGGCGATCACCAGCGAGTCGCTGGCTTCGATTTTGAAAAGTGCGACGTAGCCGCTGGCGCCAAAAGGAATCACTAGATCAGAAGAACGTCATCGTCGCTCTCTAGAACGCCAGTGGTGCACCTGCCCATTGGCTGTCGAAGGCAACCAGCCGCCCCGTCGACGAGAGCGTCGCGAGCGCGGTCTTCAAGCCCGGCCCGCCAAAACAGACGTTGGTAGCGAACGGTTCCGACATGGCAATTTGCGCCAGAAGACTTCCCTCAGGACTGATCACGCTGATGCCATGAGGGATGGTCGCGACATGGAGATTGCCTTCAGCGTCGACGGCCATCGAATCGCAAAGCTGCAGTCCACCCAGGCCCGCAATCAGCTTGCCGGTGCCGCCGAGCAGATTGCGTGGTGCACGGGCCAATTGTCCCGGACCGGTAATGTCCCAAGCCCAGACTCGCGCCGAAAAGGTTTCTGCTGCGTACAGAATGCGACCGTCCGGTGAAAGCGCAATTCCATTGGGCGAGTCGATGGGAAACACGAGCTCGCGGATGTCGGACCCGTCCGGCTGCGCATAGTAGATCGCCCCGCGATCCCGGCTGCGTGAATGCGTGTGCCCATGGTCGGTGAACCACATGCCGCCTTGCTTGTCGAAGACGATATCGTTCGGGCCGTTGAGTCGCTGCTCGCCGCAACGTTCGTAAAGTATTTGGACGTCGCCAGTCTTGAGATCGACGGCCTGGATCGAGCCACCCCGGTAGTCGGGTGCACTGCCGCGCGGCAGCAGCACGCCATCGCGTTCGTGCCACGCAAAGCCGCCGTTGTTGCAAACGTAGCAGCGCCCGTCCGGGCCAATGGCGGCGCCGTTCGGTCCGCCACCCACCTGCGCCACCACCTCGCGCTGCCCTTTGGGGCTGATGCGCGTGAGACAGCCGGCGGCGATTTCGACCACGAGCAGGCTGCCATCGGGCATCGCGATCGGGCCTTCGGGAAAGCGCAGGCCTTCAGCAATCACTCGCATGCTTGTTCCTTGAAATTGTGGTCATGGCCGAGGCAGGATGCGCCGGTCCATCAGCACGTTCAGCCAGTGCCTGGCCGCTAACTCGGTGTCGAAGGTGTCCGTGAAACCGGCCTGCTTCACCTTCACCGTGCTCACGAACGCCGGCGGTGGCGTTTGCTTCAGTCCCCAGCCGAACCCGAAATCCGCATAGTGGTGCGACTCGCCCAACAGTTGTTCCATGCGCAAACGGCGCAACCCCTCGCGGCGCACGACGCGGTCCCAGAGATCGGCCCGGCTCGGCAGGTACTGAGCCATGCTCACCGAGCGGTCCGGTGCCGGCTGCATCCCGAGGCATTCGGCCATGGCCGGCCAGAGGTCGTGCCAGCTGAACGCTTCGCCATTGGTCAGATTGAAGTGCTCGCAGCGCGCCGCTGGCGCGTGTGCAGCCCACACGGCGGCGCGCCCGATCAGGCGGGTGTCGACGGCTTCGCGCACGTAGGGCATGTCCCCAGGAAAGCCGAAAGGCAAGCCCTCCTCACGGCAAAGCGCCGCATAGACGCCGACCACCGGCAAGATGTTCATCACCACGCCCACGTTCGGCCCCAACACGACAGTGGGCCGCAATATGGTCCAGCCCATACCGCTGCGCGCCGACAACTCGCGGATGTAGTCCTCTTGCAGCCAGTAAAAGTTCGGATGGTCGTCGCGAGGCTGCCGTTCCCGCGCCGGAACGGGAATCGCGTGGATGTGGACGCCGTAAGCCTTGGTCCCTTGCAACAAGGTGACGTGCTCGATGCGCGAAGCCCGCGACAGCGGCTCCATCAAATTTCGCAACATCCCCAGATTGATGTCCATCTGTCTGCGGTCCTGCCAGCCGGCCACCAGCCCCGGCATTTCGTAGACTGCGGTGTAGACCAGGTGCGTCACACCAGACAGGCCCGCGAACGCCGCCTCGCAAGCCGCGCGCTCTCGCAGATCCACCGAGATGTGGGTAAAAGGACGTTCGCTGAAGACCTCCGGTTTGCGACGCGACAGCGCGATCACTTCCCAGCCGGCATCCAGGAACGCATCGACGGCAGCGGTACCTACCAGACCACTGGCGCCGGCCACGAGAACGACATTCGACATGCGTTCGCCCTCCCCTAAGCCTGGTGCAGCGCGGCCACGGGCACTGTCTGGCCGTTGACTTGCTCGAAGCCGAAAGTCACGGGTTGCCCCACTGCGACCTTGTCCAACTCGGGCGTGCGGCCGTCACGCCTGAGCCAGGTTTCCACGATGGGACCTTCACTCAGTTTGACCACTGCGACCATGTAGGGGACGTAGGCATCGAATGCCGGCAACGGCGCCCGCTGCACCAGGCTGAAGGCTTCCACCGTGCCGTCACGGGCTGCTTCGACCCACTGTGCAATGGCGCTGCCGCAGTGACGGCAGACCGGCCCTGGTGGGTACTGCAGATGCCCTTTGGCGCTGCACTGTTGCAGCAGGAACTTGCCTTCGACGCAGCCATCGAAGAAGGTGGCAGAAAGGTGATCTCTTGTCTTCATCTTGTCATCCCTGCCCAAGGATCAAGGTCGCGTGACTCGCCAGAATGCCGCCATTGCCGTGCACCAGTGCAGTTGCAGGCCGCTGTGCGAGTTGCCTCTCACCGGCCGTTCCGCGCATTTGCGCGACCGCTTCTGTGACATGCAAGATGCCGCCGTTGGCGCATGACAGCATGCCGCCGTTGGTGTTGCTCGGCAGCGCTCCTGCACGTCCGAGCAGCCCTTCTGCCACGGCCGCGCCGGCCTGCCCTTGCCTGCAAAAGCCCAACCCTTCGAGCTCCAGCAACACCGTCACCGTGAAACAGTCGTAGAGCTGAGCCATCGCGATGTCCCGCGGCGCAAGGCCCGCCATGGCAAACGCTTGCTGACCGCAGTCACGAATGCCGCGGTAGTTTGGTGTGAACAGCTCGGGTGCGCAAAGGATGCTGTCGTGCGTAACCGATTGGCCGAAGCCGAGGAGTTCCACCGGGTCTTTGAACTCGCTTCTGCGGTCCTTGCGTGTCATCACCACCGCTCCGCCAAAGTCCGTCACCAGTGCGCACTCCAGCCGGTGCAGCGGGCTGGAGACCATGGGCGAGGCCAATACATCCTGGACCGTGATCGGCTTGCGGTAGCGGGCCTGCGGGTTGTGCGATGCGTGTTCGCGAAATGCCACGGAGACCGAGGCCATCTGCTCGGCCGTCACGCCTTGATCGGCCATGTACCGCTGCGCGATGAGTGCGTAGTGCGTCGCGACCAGTGGGCCGTAGGCCAGTTCGTAAGGAGTGAGCAGGCTTGCAAAGGTGGCGACCAGGTCGACATCCGTCGCCGAGCTGCGGTTGTCCGCCCACAACGCGAGTACCGTGTCGCAGGTGCCGGAATTCAAGGCCATGGCTGCACTGACGACCAGCGAGGCACCCGTAGCACCGCTGCGTGACACCGTGCCGGAGAACCGTGGTCGGATGCCCAGCTCCTGGGCCACGATCGCGCTGAAATCAAGATGGTCTTCGGCGACGGTAGGACCGGTCAGCACGCCATCGATCGCACCGATCTCAAGGCCGGCGTCTGCCAAGGCCGCGAGCGATGCTTCCACGGCGAGGTCGGTCGCTGTTCTGCCGTGGCGCGGTCGCCGGTCTGCCTCGCCGGCACCGACGATGAGGGTACGGGGTGTCATTGTTCGCTCCCCTTTGGCAGCGAAGCGCGCAGCAGCTTCTTCTCGATCTTGCCGACGGCGGTCTTCGGCAGACTGTCGACGATGTAGAGCGTCTCCGGCACCTTGTGCGGCGCCAATTGAGAGCGGCACCAAGCCAATACTTCATCCATGGCGAGTGTCGGCACGCGCGCCACCACGAAAGCCACCGGCACTTCCTCGCGCAGACGATCGAAGCGTCCGACGACCGCCGCTTCTGCGATGTCCGGATGCAGTTCGAGTGCCTTTTCCACCTCACGCGCCGAAATGTTCTCGCCAGCACGTTTGATGATGTCCTTGGCACGATCGACAAAGTAAAAATAGCCGTCGTCGTCTTGCCGCATCATGTCGCCGGTGTGCAGCCATCCGCCTTCCAGCGTCTTGGCCGTGGCCTCCGGATCACCGTCGT
>JAQGMP010000003.1 GCA_028292285.1 Variovorax sp.
GACGCAGCATGGCCTTCGTCCGCGCGGTGATGCCGCTGTTCACCGCCAGCACGATGGTGCTCGATGCCGTGGCGATGTCGATCGTGCAGGACGGCCCCTTCGCGCAGCCGGTCATCCTCACGCCGCACGCGGGCGAAATGGCACACCTCATGGGCTGGCCCAAGGAACGTGTCGGCGCCGAGTCGCATGCGGCCGCTGTCGATGCCGCGCGGCGCTGGAATGCGGTCGTGGCACTCAAAGGCGCTTCGACTTTCATCGCCACGCCGACCGGGGAGACTTGGTGTTTCAGCGGCGGGAGTTCCGGGCTGGCGACGTCGGGTTCGGGCGACACTTTGGCCGGCATCGTCGGCGGCCTCGCGGCACGCGGCATGTCACCGTTGGCCGCGTGCGCTTGGGGTGTCGTGCTGCACGCGCGAGCCGGTGCGGCGCTCGAACGGCGGCATGGCCCCCTCGGGTTTCTGGCCCGGGAACTGGCGGGCGAATTGCCCAGATTGCTTAGTGTCGCGTCCACGCTGCCGGCCGCCCGCGACCAGCACTGAAGCGCAGGAGTGCGGGGCGAGCACCCAGTGCGTCGCACAGCCTGTGGTTGCGCGTGGCGATAACACACGCTTCGCGTGCTTGATCGAAACTCGATCCGCTGCTCGCCGGGCCAACGGCGGGCCCTCGAGATTTACACCCGCGAACCCCATACGGCCGGCGCGTGGGCGCGATGCAGACGCGACGCAAGCGCGCCTTCAAAGCCCGTCATGTAACAAAGGCCCGCCCGCATTGCCGGGCGCCGCTGCGCGGATCAGGGCGCGGCGCGCAGCATGGCCGACACGTAACGCGTGGCTTCCAGGCCGACCGGCCTCCAGTGAAAGGCAGGGCCCAGCAAGCGGCGCAACACCTCTCCGCGCCGAGCCGCACTGTCCTCAGTCGCCAGGGTGTGCCGGAGTGCTTGAACATCCGCGTCGACCAAAGATTCCGCGGCAGCTAAGTCCGCGAGGCCGAGCGCTGGCTGGACGAGCGAAGCGTGCTGCGAGTGCCTGAAAGGCCGAGGTGCGGCTGCCTGCCGGCCCATGCGCGCGAACCGCGCGCCGTCTTTCGCGGCGCGCCCGCGGATCCAGTCGTAGATCACTTGGAGTTCATAGTCACCGAAGACACCGAACATGCGAGCAGGCTCGCCTTGCAAAAGCTGCCAGAAACGGCTGGTGGCGGGGTCGGCCTCCGTGTCCAACCAGCCCCGCCGCTGCAAAGCGGCGACGAACCCAGCGGTCCCCTCGGGCGAGGACAGCCACTGGTTAACCGTCTTGCCCTCGATACGGCAGTAGTCCGAATGAGCGACACGTCCCTCGCGAGCCCGCGAGTCCAGTACCCGCACCAGCTCAGCGTGCGCGTCGAACGACTCGATGGCGTTCAGGGTGCTAAAGCCTGCGGAACTCAGGCGGTACCCGTCTTCCAGTCGCGCCCAGAACTCCGAGTGGTCTGCCAGTGCGGGACACGCAGCGGCGACGCTTCGCAGCGCCCGCTGCGCGTGACCACCTGCTCCATTGTCGACGGTCACATGGAGCGCGAAATAGGTCGGGTCGATGCCGAGTTCGTCCAGTTCGTAGGCCGTGATGAGCAGGTGCAGCGGCAACTGCTCGTAACCTAAATTGAACCCGATGATTTCAGGAAGAAAATCGTTCGAGCATGCTCCCAGGGCCAACTGCAACGCGCCCTGCACGTACCGCTCGTCCGGCTGCTCAGCCCAATCGGTGATGCCCTGTGCGTCCAACAGGCGGCGGTAGAGAAGCACATGGTTCTTGTCGGCCTCGCCGTCACCGAGTTCCTCAATGTAGGTAAAGAGGAGGTCCGCCAGCTGGGGATTGGCGCTGTCGCTGAGCAGGCCGTACAGCCATGCGCCGTCGACCAACTTGGTTGGCGCGACCGCCCGTAGAAAAAAGAGCGCATGGGATCGGCACGTGAAATAGCGCCGCGGCGCGCCCTCCTTGCGGCCGGCGAGATAGGTCTTGTACCGGCTGCCAGCCGAGTCGACGTTGGAGTCCAACCAGTGTTGAAGAAGGTGGGACTCCGGGGGCAGGTCGCTTGCCAGGCCACGCGTCTCCTGCCGCCACTGTTCGATGAAACCGCGCGCCGTGCGTTGCAGCTCCAGGTCAGGCGCGCCGTTAGCAGCCCATAGGCGTTCAAACAGCGCGCGCGCGCCCGCCGCGCGCGCGTCGCCGTCGTTGGCGGCAAGGCCAGGCAGCTCGGTGCATTTTGCTAGCAGCGCGGTGGAGTCCAGGTGGACCGATGCGGCGAGATTCTGGTGAGCATTGATCATGAAAACGGGAGCTTATTAGACTAAGAGGAACTCAATCTCCAACGATTTCCGGGCCGCAGCGGCAGGGTCCCGCCGCGCGGACGTGTCAGCCGTTGGCTGAAGGTTCCAGAGCGAGCCTCTGGACTCGGTGACCAAGCCGCTATCGCGCTCGACGCGGATGCTCTGATGAACGGCGGGCTCGGCACCGCACACCGGAACACCGCTGCGCGCCAGCGGCCCATGCCGCCGGCCTCGCGCCATGTTCGTGGCGCATCGATGTAAATCCGTCATCTCGCCAGCGACTGGGCTTTCCTGCTCATTGCACTTCGCGGCTGCGGATCGTTGGACTCAGACGCGGTGAGCCCGGGTTCCGCTCGCCTCCTGGCAGCTCCCAGTGGCGTAGCTCTACGAAAGCAGCTGTACATAAAACATAAAAGAGGGCCCACGCGGCCGGCAAAGCCGCCGCAAGCGCCGGTCGTCAACGCGGCGCGCCCCGCCGTCTTCCGGAGGATGACTCCCGCCCCATGCCTTGCGGGACTCGGCTGGCGGTGTAGCCGGTAAGCGGGTGGATCCGAATCGCAGGGCTGAAGGGCACCAAAGCTCCCCGGCATGCGGTTTGCCCTCCTCCGCGAACGCACCATCCAGACGTTCGCGCCTTAACACACTGCCCCATTTTTCATGAGTGACGATAAAGCGAAGACTCGCCCGCGCGGTTGGTGGCGCCTGCCAAGCCAGCCGGTCTCGCTCAGGAACTTTCTTTCCAGCTTCATGCTGTCCGAGTTGTTCAAGGGCATGGCGCTGACGGGCCGGTATGCCTTCAGCCGTAAGATCACGGTGCAGTATCCGGAAGAGAAGACACCCCTGTCACCGCGTTTTCGGGGCCTGCACGCGCTACGCCGATATGAGAACGGTGAAGAGCGCTGCATCGCCTGCAAGATGTGCGAAGCAGTTTGTCCGGCGCTGGCGATCACGATCGAATCGGATGTGCGCGACGACGGCTCGCGCCGCACTACCCGCTACGACATCGATCTGACCAAGTGCATCTTCTGCGGCTTCTGTGAAGAGAGCTGCCCGGTCGACGCCATCGTCGAGACTCACATCCTGGAATACCACGGCGAAAAACGCGGAGACCTCTACTTCACCAAGGAAATGCTGCTCGCGATCGGCGATCGCTTCGAAACAGAAATTGCTGCCAACAAGGCGTCTGATGCCAAGTACCGCTGAGCGTGCGATCCGAAACGAGGAAAGCAGGGACAGACTAAATCTCTCTCTCCGTCTCCGTCTCTCTCTATCACTCCAACGCGACATCCTTGGATCGAGCACAGCCTCCTTGAATACCCCAGAGGGCGGCGCTGCGTCCCTGTTCGGCAGCCCGATGGTCATGTCGGCTGAAGGGGAGCTTCCCTTTCAGCGTTCGTGGAGAAATCTCGATCGACTTGGGTGTCACTCGGCGGCCGGGTCGCACCAGCCGGGCAAAACGGGACTCGCTCACCGCAGTACGTTCCATTGGTCCTAGACCGCGGCGAGCAAGGCGCTTGACGCTCCATTGTGTTCGGCCAGTGCTGGTCTCCGAGGAGCGTGCGGCCGCAGGAGCATCCATGACTCCATGGAGAACATGGTGCGAACACGAGTGTTGTGCAGACCGCGACGTCCTCGTAAGACAACCGTGTCACCGAAATCGGGCGCGGCTGCGACGTGTTGACCCGACCCGAGTGGCGTGTGTGCCAGCCTTGGGGAAAGCAGAAAGGCAATCATGCGACCCGCAACCAGGCCTACCCTGCTGCGGGCCTGGAGCCTGCTTCGGCGCCGACGGGATCGTCCTGCCGGCCTACAACGCGGCGCTGGATTCGCGAAGGGGCGGCGCTTGCTGGAGCCGTCAGGATGTCAGTCGCGCGTGGCGAGGCCCCAGCAGTTAGTCGGACAGCGTGCCCCGCACCCGGCATTCACTTAACCCACAAAGGTGACGATGTGACTCCAACGACTTTTTTACCCAATACCGACCCGAGCGACGGGCCTGTCCCGGGCGAAGTTCTGTGCGGCCTCTGCGGTGGCGCCGGGCGCACCACGGACGGCGCGCCGTGTCCCAGGTGCGGCGGGGCGGGACGCACCGCGCCCGAGCCCGGAGGCCCGCCCGCAACGACCTGAGCCATGGAAGCCGAAACGTCGCGCGCGTGCAGCAGCCCTTGACCGCAATGCTCGGCCGACGAGGAAGCATTCACGCCTGCTCGGGGCGCGGCGGTACGCGCCGGGCAGTAAACCTTGCTGCAATTCGCGCCACCGCATGGGTGGTTCGTTCCATCCCGTGCGCTTAAAGGCGTCTCAAGGGGCCCGCAGGAGGTGGCACATACATTGCGAATCGGTCCATTCGAACACCGATCACGATGAACGCATTAACCCTTCAAGCCCGCGCGGTCCAGACCACCGCCTTCTCGCCGAAATTGCAGCATGCGGTGCGTCTGCTGCAGATGTCCTCTCTTGAATTTGC
>JAQGMP010000008.1 GCA_028292285.1 Variovorax sp.
TCGGTGCCGCGTTGTGGTCACCATTGGGCGGCGGCTTCTTGACCGGCAAATATCGACAGAGCGACGAAGGGCGGCTCAAGGGGTTGGGCGTGCTGATCCACACCGAAAAATCGGCACGCGAGACGACCATCCTCGATGCGGTGCTGGCCGTTGCCGGCGAGCTGGCGGTGCCGCCCGCGCATGTCGCCATCGCCTGGCTGCTGCACAAGGCGGCACGCTCCACGACCGCGCTGATCCCGATCCTCGGACCACGCACGCGTGCGCAGTTCGACGGCACGATGGGCGCGCTCGACGTGCGTCTTTCGGATGGGCAGGTGAGCCGGCTCGACGTTGCGAGCGCCGTGGCGCTGGGCGTGCCGTACGAGGTGATCGAAGGCAGCGCGGCACGGCTGGTCGGCGGCCGGCGCGACGCGCTCGAAGTGCCGCGGCTGCCGGTGGCATGAGACGATGATCGCGCCTACCAACGAGGAGCACACCATGGCCGGTTTCACCGACGCAGAGGGCGTCAAGCGACAGCTCTATCTCGAAGACCTCGCGGTCGGCGATCGCTTCACCAGCGCCGAGCATGCGCTGGACGCTCAGCAGATCATCGACTTCGGGACGCAGTTCGATCCGCAGCCTTTTCACATCGACGCCGAGGCTGCGAAGGCGACCTTCTTTCAGGGCCTGGCCGCGAGTGGGTGGCACACGGCGTCGATCACCATGAAGCTGTTGGTGACCAGCTGCGTGCCGCTGGCCGACGGCATCATCGGCTCGGGCGGCGAAATCCAGTGGCCGAAGCCGACCCGGCCCGGCGATCTGCTGCGCGTCGAAGCCGAGGTGCTGGAGATCGTTCCGTCGCGCTCGCAGCCGACGCGCGGCATGGTTTCGATGCGCTGCGAAACACGCAACCAGCATGGCGACGTGCTGCAGCGTTTCAGCCCGAAGCTGGTGGTGTCCCGGCGGCCTGCTTAGGGCGATCGGCTACAGGTTCAGGTTCAGGTGCGGGCGAGTGCGTCGGGATCGGCGAGCGCCCTCAGTTCTTCGTCCGTGAAGCCGGCCCGCGCTCGCGCTTCGAGATTGAAGGGCGCGCGCAGCCGCGGCGCTTCGTGGCGGCGATACAGCACGCGGTAGTGCGCGACCGGGTCGAGCGCGTCGCGCGCGCACAGCCAGCGGTACCAATGGTTGCCGATCGCGACGTGGCCGACTTCGTCGTGCAGGATGATGTCCAGGATCGCGATGGCGCCGAGCGCATCGGGCGTGGCCACGCGGCGCAGCTTGGCCTGGATCAGCGGCGTGGCGTCGAGGCCGCGCGCTTCCAGGGTGCGCGGCACCAGCGCCATGCGCCCCACCACGTCGTCCTTCGTTTTTTCGCACATGGCCCAAAGGCCGTCGTGGCCGGTGAAGTCGCCGTAGCGCCAGCCCATTGTCTGCAGGTGCGCGTGCAGCAACGTGAAGTGCCGGGCCTCTTCGTCGGCGACGCGCAGCCAGTCGCGGTAGTAGGTTTCGGGCATGCCGTCGAAGCGCCATACCGCGTCGAGCGCGAGGTTGATCGCGTTGAACTCGATGTGGCAGATCGAATGCACGAGCGCGGCTCGGCCTTCGGTGGTGAAGGGCGAGCGCTTTCCGACATCCATCGCGGAGACGCGCAGCGGGCGCTCGGGCCGGCCGGGCACGCCCGTTTCATCCGCCGTCATGCCGTCGTCGCGATCCATCGAAAGCGGGCCGTCCGTCCCTGAGATGGCCAAGGCCAGGGCGCGCGTCGCTGCCACCTTCTGTTCAGGGTCGGCAAGTCGCAGGGCGGCCAGCGCGCTCGATCGGATGTGCATCCCTACAATTCTAGTTTTTGACCTCAGGAGACCCGCGATGGCCCTCTACGAACTCGACGGCGTGGCGCCGCAACTGGCACCGGGCGCATGGGTCGCCGACAGCGCGGAGGTGATCGGCAAGGTGGTGCTGGGCGAGAACGCCAGTATCTGGTTCGGCGCCGTGCTGCGCGGCGACAACGAGACGCTGACCATCGGCCGCAACAGCAACGTGCAGGATCTGTCGGTGCTGCACACCGACATGGGCTCTCCGCTCACGCTGGGCGACAACGTGACGATCGGCCATCAGGTCATGCTGCACGGCTGCACCGTGGGCGACAACTCGCTCATCGGCATCCAGGCGGTGATCTTGAATAAGGCGAAGATCGGCCGCAACTCGATCGTTGGCGCCGGCAGCGTGGTGACCGAGGGCAAGGAATTTCCGGACAACTCGCTCATCCTCGGTTCGCCGGCCAAGGTGGTTCGCACGCTCGACGATGCGGCCGCCGCCAAGCTGCGGCACGGCGCAGAGCACTATGTAGACAATGCCCGCCGCTATGCGAAGGGCCTGAAGAAGATCGCCTGACGGCGTCGGAAAGAAGAGCGTTTTGAGCGAGTTGCACAAGTTCCTGTTCGACGGCATGCCGGTGCGCGGCATGATCGTTCGCCTGACCGATTCCTGGCAAGAAATCCTGGCGCGGCGCGCCGGCAACACGGCGACCGGCGCCTACCCGCCGCCCGTCGCCGAACTGCTCGGCGAGATGACGGCGGCGGCGGCGCTGATGCAGTCGAACATCAAGTTCAACGGTGCGCTCATCCTGCAGATCTTCGGAGACGGCCCGGTCAAGATCGCGGTGGCCGAGGTCAAGCCCGACCTCAGCCTGCGCGCCACCGCCAAGGTGGTCGGCGAGGTGGCGGCCGATGCGCGCTTGCCCGACATGGTCAACGTCACCAACAAGGGCCGTTGCGCCATCACGCTCGACCCGAAGAACCGCGTGCCGGGGCAGCAGCCCTACCAGGGCGTGGTGCCGCTCTTCGGCGACCACTACGAAAAGCTCGACAAGCTGAGCGACGTGTTGCAGCACTACATGCTGCAGAGCGAACAGCTCGACACGACGCTGGTGCTGGCGGCCGACGACAAGGTGGCGGCGGGCCTGTTGATCCAGCGGCTGCCGGTGAAGGGCGAGGGCAATCTCGAAGGCCAGGGAACAGCGCAGCGCGATCACGATCAGTCGAATGAAGACGAGATCGGCCTGAACGAAGACTACAACCGCATCTCGATCCTGGCGTCGAGCCTGACGCGCGACGAGCTGTTGACGCTCGATGTCGACACGATCCTGCGCCGCCTCTTCTGGGAAGAAAAACTGTTGCGCTTCGAGCCGCAGGAAGGATTGCTCGGCCCGCATTTCGCATGCACCTGCGGCCGCGAGCGCGTGGCGAACATGATCCGCAGCCTGGGCGTCGAAGAGGCCGACAGCATCCTGGCCGAGCGCGGCGACATCGAAGTCGGCTGCGACTTTTGCGGCAAGCAATACCGTTTCGATGCGGT
>JAQGMP010000123.1 GCA_028292285.1 Variovorax sp.
ACGGGCTGGCTTTGCGGGCACTGGGGCCGGCGCCGCGTGTTCCTGATTTCGGTGATCGGCTTCACCATCGCTTCGGCGCTGTGCGGCCTGGCGACTTCGCTGGTCGGCATCGTGGCGGCGCGGCTGCTGCAGGGCGTGTTCGGCGCGGCGCTGGTGCCGCTGTCGCAAGCGGTGCTGCTCGACATCAACCCACGCGAGAAGGTCGGCCAGGCGATGGCGATCTGGGGCGCCGGCATCATGGTCGGACCGATTCTCGGGCCGCTGCTGGGCGGCTGGCTGACTGAAAACTTCGACTGGCGCTGGGTGTTCTTCATCAACCTGCCGGTCGGGCTGTTTGCGATGTGGGGCATTGCGCGCTACCTGCCCGAGAGCCGGCCCAAGGGCGAGCGGCTCGACATCTTCGGTTTCGCGACGTTGTCGATCGCGATCGGCATGCTGCAGCTCTTTCTGGACCGCGGGGAACAACTCGACTGGTTCGATTCGTGGGAGATCAAGCTCGAAGCCGCCGCCGCGCTGGTGTCGTTCGGCTTCTTCGTGGTCCACACCTGGACGGTGCAGGGCGTGTCGTTTTTCGACCGCGATCTGCTGAAAGACCGCAACTTCGTCACCGGTCTTTTCTTCGCGTTCATCGTCGGCATGATCTTGTTCGCGACGATGGCGCTGTTGCCCAACTTCTTGCAAGGCCTGATGGACTACCCGGTGGTCTTCACCGGCGAGGTCACTGCGCCGCGTGGGGTCGGAACCATGATCGCGATGATCATCGTCGGGCGGCTGGTGCAGAAGATCGATGTGCGCGCGATCATGGCCGTCGGCTTTGGCCTGACGGCTTTTTCGCTCTACCAGATGACGCGTTTGACGCTGCAGATGGACAGTTCGTTGATCGTGATGTCGGGCTTCATCCAGGGGCTGGGCATCGGCTTCACCTTCGTGCCGTTGTCCACTGCGACCTTTGCAACGCTGGCGCCGCGGCTGCGCAACCAGGGAACGCCGGTGTTCAGCCTGCTGCGAAACATCGGCAGCAGCGTCGGCATCTCCGTCGTTCAGGCGCTGTTGACCGAAGGCTCGAGCACCGCCCACGCGCAGATTGCTGCCACCGTGTCGCCCGGCAATCCGGCCCTCGCCACGCTGCCGCAAATGCTGCAGCCGAACACGATGACCGGCCTGGCGCTGCTCAATGCGGAAGTCACCCGGCAGGGCGCGCTCATCGGCTACTTGGACGACTTCTCGATCATGATGATGATCACGCTGGCCGCGATCCCGTTGCTGCTGCTCATACGCAGTCCGCGTCGAACGGCGGCGGCGGCGGGCGCGCCGGTCGAAGTGCCGCACTGACCGCCGTCAGGCTGCGCAACCCGCAACCTGAACGATGGGCTCAGGCTTGCCCGCGGCGGCGGCGCGCCACCCGGACGGCGTCGACCCAGGTGTCGATATCGAAGCGCTGGCCGGTTTCGGCAATGCGCGCACCGACGATGTTGCGCAGCGGAATGCGGCGCATGTCGTTCGGATGATCGCAATAGCCGACGACCAGACGCTTTTGCACATCGAGATGCTCGACGTGCAGCGTGACGTCGACCTTTTTGGAGAGCGCGTCGAGATAGCGGATGCGGATGAGCGGCTGCTCGTCGACCATTTCTTCGAATTCGCCTTCGTTGGCGGCCAGCGGCTGCGGCGCGCTGGCCGGGCCCAGTTCGCCCATGCCGGTGTTGCCGCCGAGGCCGCCACGCACCGTCGGCAGTCCACCGGGAACATAGCCGGAGCGGACCCGTGCCGCCGCGATCAGGTATTGGGAGCGGCGTCGGCCGGCGATGTGGTGCCAGACGAAGAAAACCAGGCCGAGGATCACCAGGCCGCCGCCGAGCACCACCGCGACGACTTGCCATTTTTCGAGATCGAATCCCATGCGGTTCCCTTCCTGCACTGGCGAAAAGCGTGTCTGCTGCGATTCGCTATTTGTTCCCCTGATTCCAAGTTTGCATCGTAGTTCTTTGGTACTCAATTACCAGCCGCCGAACGGCCTATTGCAGACGAATTGCGAACGTGTTTTATTGACGAGCTTCGCGTTGTCGTTCAGGCGTCGTTGTTCGTTCAGTCGTCGTGAGTGTCGTGTGTCGCGACGGCGCCTTTGCGCCAGTAGCCCGAAGCGCGGATCCATTTCGGATTGGCGCCGCGCTCGCCCACCAGATGCGCGCGCAAGGTTTTGGCGGCCAGCGATTCGCAGGCGACCCACGCGTGGAAGTCGCCCGCCGGAAACGTGAGGCCGTGCAGCGTGTCCAGCAGCAGGGTCGACGTGCCCGGCGCGGCGCCGTCCCGGTGCACCCATTGCACCGTCAGGTCGGCATGGGTCTCGAAGGCGATCTGGTCTTCGGGACCATCGACTTCGGCCAGCACGATCACGCGAGCGTCGCGCGGCAGCTCGCCCAGCCGCCGCGCGATGGCCGGCAGCGCGGTGTCGTCGCCGACGAGCAAGTGCCAGTCGAAGTCGGTCGGAACGATGAAGGATCCGCGCGGTCCGCCGATGCCGAGCACGTCACCCGGCTTGGCGCGTTCGGCCCACTGCGTGGCGGGGCCGGCGTCGTGCAGCGCGAAGTCGAGTTCCAGCGTGCCGGCGCCGGCATCGAAGCGCCCCGGCGTGTAGTCGCGCATCGTGGGTTTGCGGCCGTCGGCCCAGATCGGGCCGTCCGGGCCGGCGGTCGGCAATATCAGCTCGCCGGTCGACGCGTCGGGGAAGAAGATTTTGGCGTGGTCGTCGAAGCCGGGACTGGTGAAGCCGGCGAGCGCGTCGCCGCCGACCGTCACGCGGATCAAATGCGGCGTCACGCGCTGCACGCCGCGCACTTCGACTTTGCGAAACCGGAGCTCATGGCGCACGCGGCGGGGCAGGCGGTCCGGCAGGGCGCTGGCTGTCGATGAGGCGCTTGTCGGGCCGGTCATCAAATGCGCTCCAGTTGCTGCGCCGCGCTGTCGAGCACGGCGGCAAAAGCATGGGCCTGCGCATCGGTCATGGGCTCGCGCGAGGACAGGCGCATGCGCATCGCCAGCTTGAGGTTCTCCAAGGCACGAACGATTTGCGGCGGACGGCCGCCGCGCGGGCCTGCGCCATCGGCGCCGCCGTTCATGCGCGCCATCATCGCGTCGGCTGTCTCGCGATTGGCTGCAAGGAATTCGTGGCCCGCCGCGGTGATGCTGTAGCGCTTGCGGCCGCCTTCGTCGGCTGCATCGACGCTCACGTAGCCGAGTTCTTCGAGCAGGGTAAGGGTCGGATAGACGATGCCGGGGCTCGGGCTGTAGCTGCCGCCCAGGCGCTCTTCGATCGCCTTGATCAACTCGTAGCCGTGGCTCGGCTTGTCGGCGATGAGTTGCAGCAGCACGAAGCGCAGGCCGCCGTGGCCGAAAACGCGCCCACCGCGGCCACCGCCACCGCCCATGCCCCGCGGGCCGTCGCCATGTTCGTGGCGGTGGCCGGGGCCACCGCGTCCACCGTCCGAGCCGTCACCGTGTTCCGCGCGGCGGGTGCAGCGCTCGAATGATCTGAAATGTTGCATATCGATCTCTCTTGTGCATGTCTAAAACACAAAAGATATATCTAAATAGACACTCAGTCAAGCGCGACGATTCAGGCCCATGCCTCCAGCACCGCCCCGCGCACGGCGTCGACCGCTGGCGCTCGCCGGCCATCGGCAGCCGCAATCCAGCACAGCCAGGTGTGCGACCGCCAGCCCGGCCAGATCCGCAGTTCGCCGTTTTTCTCGGCCTGCATTGCCTGATCGAGCCGCAGCAGGCCGGCGCCCATGCCGCTCGCCACCATGCTGCGCATCGCGCTTTCGCTGTCCGCCGTGGTGCCTTGCCGGTACTCACGGCCCATCGAGGCGAACAGCGCGTCGAGGTGCGCGCGCAGGATGCAAGAAGGCGGCGTACCGACCCATTGCAATGCGAGGAGTTGTTCGAGCGTGAGTTCCGGCTGTGCTTCGGCCACGGAGATGGGCAGGGTGACGACCAGGTCGACCGACCCCAGCCGCCGAAGCTCGAGCCCATCGATGGATTCGCTGTCGGAGAGCGCGTAGGCGCAGTCGAGTTCGCCGTGCCGCACACCATCGAGCGTTTGATAGGACAGCCCCTGGCGCAGTTGCAGCGTCACCTGCGGGTGGCGCTCGGCCAGCTTGACCAGCACGTCGCCCAGCCGCAGCGCCACCGGGTCGACCACGGTGCCGAATCGCACCACGCCTTGCGCTGCACCGCGAATCTGCTCGGCGGTCGAGCGCATGCGAAGGGCGGAGGCCAGGGTGCGCTCTGCTTCTTCGAGCAGGCTCAAGCCGGCTTGCGTGGGCGTCATGCCACGCGGCGTGCGCTCGAACAGCTTCACGCCGAGTTCGTCTTCGAGCGCTTTCAGTTGCGCGCTGACGGCCGGCGCACTGGTGAAGACGCGTTCGGCCGCCTTGGTCAGGCTGCCCTCGCGGGCGATGGCCACGAAGGTTTTGAGTTGATAGAGCTCCATGCCGCAAATTGTGGGCGCATCCGCGATGCAACGCCCTTCGCAAAAGCTGAGACCCCCGTCCAAAGATGCGAATGGCTGAAACGACCGGGAGCGCCCAAGCTCCATCCATCGTTTCACTCGAGGTCAACCGTGTCCCTTCACATTTCCATCCCACCACGCGCTCTCGGCATCGTCGCGCTGCTGCTCGCCACCTCCGGCTGGGGCGGCATGTTTCTCGTCAGCAAGGGCGTGTTGGCGCACGTCGACCCGGTCTGGTTCACGCTGAGCCGCTACGGTCTTTCTGCGCTCTTCTTCGCGGTCTTGTTGGCGCCGCGCGGTGCCGCACCGTGGCACAAGTTGCGGGAGTTCGCGCTGCCGCTGGCGCTGCGCGGACTGGCTGGCTTCGGCGTGTTCAGCGTGATGCTGCTGATCGGCCTCGCACACTCGGTGCCATCGCACGGCGCGATCATCATGGCCACGACGCCGATGACCACACAGCTGATGCGCTGGGCGCTCGACGGCGTGCGGCCGGCACGCTCGACACTGCTCACCACGGCACTGGCGCTGCTCGGTGTCGTGATCGTTTCGGGCGTACTTTTCAACGGCGGGCAGGCCGGTGCATCGACCGCATTCGGCGACAGCATCGCGTTCGTCGGCACGCTGGGCTGGGTCTGGTACACACGGGGCGCCACGCGCTTTGCCGAGCTCGACGTCGTCGAATACACCGCACTCACGGTGCTGGCCTCGTGGCCGTTGCTGCTGGTCGGTGCGGTGTTGGCAACCGCACTGGGGCTGGCAAACGTGCCCACCGGCGAAGGGCTCCTGCTGTCATGGCACGCATTGCTCTACGTCGGGCTGATCTCGTCGGCCGTGTCGGTGCTGTTCTTCAACTTCGGCGTGCGCGCTTTGGGCACCGTCACGGCCACCGCCTTTCTCAACTTCGTGCCGGTATCGGCGCTGTTGATCAGCGTGGCCATCGGCAAGCTGCCGACTGCCAACGAACTCGTCGGCATGGCGATGGTCGTCGCTGCGCTGCTGATTCACACGACCGTGACGCGGCGTTCGGCCTCGGCCGGCGCCGCCCGTTCGGCCAGCGTGCCGGTCAGCTGTTCGGGAGGGGCTGCATGAGGTTGGCCGGATTGGCCGTGCCCATCGCTGCCACGGTCGGCGCGGGCGCGGCCGGGCCGGCTGAGGCGGGTGAGCCCGACGACGCCGACGGCCCCCCCAGATCCTGCATGCGCAGCTTGGGAAGCGAGTCGGGATATTCACGCTGTACGAAATCGATCAACCCTTCGCGGATGCGGCAACGCAAATCGAACGCCAGCGGTGCGGTGGCGGCGGTCGCAAGGATGCGCAACTGCATCGTGCGTTCCGTGGCGTCGGTCACCTGCAGCACGAACACGCGGCCGTCCCACTCGGGCGCGGCGCGGACGATGCGTTCCATTTCCGTGCGCAACGGTGCCAGCGGCATCGTGTAGTCGACGTAGATAAACGCCGAG
>JAQGMP010000139.1 GCA_028292285.1 Variovorax sp.
CCCGCGTCTCCGCCCGTGCTGCCGGTCTGTGGCACCAGCGTCCAGCGCTGCTTGTGATGGTCACCGACCGCTGCGCGATGGGCGATCGACACCATGGCGCCGCCGCTCGCCTGCACCGTCGACGCGAGACGCTTGTACAGCACAGCTTCGGCTTCGGCATCGAGCGCGCTCGTGGCTTCATCGGCGAACAGCCAAGCCGGTTTCTTGAGCAGCACGCGGGCGATGGCGAGGCGTTGCTGCTCGCCGCCGGAGAGCTTCTGGCTCCATGCGTCGCTGTCGTCCAGCCGCTTCGCGAGATCGGGCAACAGGGCATCGTTCAACGCTTTTCGCAATGCGTCGTCGTCATAGTCCGAGGCCGGATTCGGGTAGGTCAGCGCATCGCGCAAAGTGCCGTCCGGCACATACGGCCGCTGCGGAATGAACATCGTGTTGTCGGGCACGTCGACGGTGCCGACAGCGAAGGGCCAGATGCCGGCAAAGGCGCGGAACAGCGTCGATTTGCCGCTACCCGAGGGGCCTTGCAGCAACACGCTCTCGCCCGGCTGCACCGTCAATGCCGCGTGGTGCAGCAGCTTCGTGCCGTCCGGCAGCGCGACATCGAGGTTGTCGGTGTGCAGGCGAGCGCCGGGCTGGCGGGCGACCTCGGCCTGGGTCGCTTCGTGCGCGCGCATCGCATCGTCGAAGGTCGAAAGCCGGTCGGCGGTGGCGCGCCAGACCGCCACGCGATCGTAGTTGTCGACGAACCATGAGAGTGAATCCTGCACCGTGCTGAAGGTGCGCGAAATCTGCATCAGTTCGCCGAACTGGATCGCGCCGCTGAAAAAGCGCGGCGCCGCGAGAAAGAACGGAAACACCACCGACAACTGACCGAACGAGGCGGTGAAAGCCACCAGGTTTTTCTGCTGCTTGATGAGCGAAAGGTAGTTGCGCAGCACGCTCGAAAAGCGTGTGTCGAGCTGTCCGTGCTCGACCTTTTCCCCGCGGTCGAGTGCGATGGCTTCGCTGTTCTCGCGCACCCGGATCAGGTGATGCCGGAAGTCCGCCTCGAAGCGCTGCTGCCGAAAGTTGAGCCCGATGAGCGGCCGCCCGATGTAGTGCGTGATGGTCGTGCCGATCACGCAGTACAGCACCGCGATCCAGACCATGTAGCCCGGGATCGAGAAGTTCTGCCCGCCAAGCGTGAACGCCAGCGGCCCCGACAGCCCCCACAGGATCCCGATGAAAGTGACCAGCGTCACGACCGAATTCAGGATGCCCATCGACAGGGTCACTGTGTAGTCGGTGAAGAGCTGCATGTCTTCCTGGATGCGCTGGTCCGGGTTGTCGGGGTTGGCAGTTCGCGCACCGTCGGCCGTGGTCCGGGCCGAATATCGCGCGAGCTCGAGCCGGTAGAAGGTGTGATTGGCGAGCCAGCGCGTCATGTAGCTGCGCGTCATCCATGCGCGCCACCGCACCTGCAGGAGCTGTGTCAAATAGAACTTCAGCACCGCGACCAGGATGCCGGCCATCGCGATGTAGGTGAAGCGCAGCAGCTGCGTCCAGAACACCGGCTGGTTCTTGGCCTGCAGCGCGTCGTAGAACACGCGGCTCCAGTCGTTGATGAGCACCGTCACGTACACGGTGCCCAGGTTCAGCGCGACGACCCCCACCAACAAGGCCCACGCCTTCCATTTTTCTTCGGAACGAAAGTAGGGCGCCGAGAGGCGCCCTATGCGCCGCAGCGTCTGCAGGAAGGATCGCGAAGGCTCCGCGAGCGATGCTGCGGGTGAGGGCAAAGAAGAAGAGGAGGAAGAACCAGAAGACATCGGACCGCCATCGTCGTAAAGCGCGTCGGCACGCGCGGTGCGGTGATCCTAGCGGCGGAAGCGCCGTCTTCCTTAATCGACGCTGAAACCGCGGAAGCTCAGTCGGCTTTGTCTTTGGGTTTGCCGTCTGCCTTCGGCTTCGGCAAAACCGGCGTCGAGCCGGGTGCCAGCAAGCCGGTGCGCGTGTACGTCATCAGCTTGTCGCGCGTGTCGACGATGTCGAGGTTGCGCATGGTGAGCTGGCCGATGCGGTCGCGCGGCGAAAAAGCGCCCGCGACCTTTTCCATGCTCAGGCGTTCGGGCTTGTAGGTGAGGTTGGGCGAATCGGTGTTGAGCAGCGAGTAGTCGTTGCCGCGGCGCAGTTCAAGCGTCACTTCGCCGGTGACGGCGCTCGCGATCCAGCGTTGCGCCGTTTCGCGCAGCATGATCGCCTGCGGGTCGAACCAGCGTCCCTGGTACAGCAGGCGGCCGAGCTTCAGGCCGTTCATGCGGTACTGCTCGATGGTGTCCTCGTTGTGGATGCCCGTCACCAGCCGCTCGTAGGCGATGAACAGCAGCGCCAGGCCGGGCGCTTCGTAGATGCCGCGGCTCTTGGCTTCGATAATCCGATTTTCGATCTGGTCGCTCATGCCCAGACCATGGCGGCCGCCGATGCGATTCGCTTCGAGCAGCAGCGACACCGGGTCGGCGTAGCTGACGCCGTTGAGCGCCACCGGCATGCCTTCTTCGAAGCGCACCGTGACTTCTTCGGTCTTGACCTCGACGGTCTCTTTCCAGAAGGCCACGCCCATGATCGGGTTCACGATCTTCATGCCGCTCGACAGGTGCTCCAGGTCTTTGGCCTCATGGGTGGCGCCCAGCATGTTGGAGTCGGTCGAGTAGGCTTTTTCAGCCGACATCTTGTAGCCGAAGCCGTGCTGCGTCATGAAAGCCGACATCTCGGCACGGCCGCCCAACTCGTCGATGAAGAGCTGGTCGAGCCAGGGCTTGTAGATCTTCAGCGACGGGTTGGTGAGCAAACCGTAGCGATAGAAACGCTCGATGTCGTTGCCCTTGTAGGTGCTGCCGTCGCCCCAGATGTTGACGTCGTCTTCCTTCATCGCCGCGACCAGCATCGTGCCGGTGACGGCACGCCCGATCGGCGTCGTGTTGAAGTAGGTGATGCCGGCGGTCGAGATGTGGAAGGCGCCGGCCTGCAGCGCTGCGATGCCTTCGTTGACCAG
>JAQGMP010000141.1 GCA_028292285.1 Variovorax sp.
AGGTCAGCGAACCCATATAGCGGCCGATGCCGAACTGCGCCAGATGGTTGGCTGCCACCTTGGCCTGCTCGAACAACGGCGCGACCAACCCGTAGGCAATGCCGCGGTGCGCCGCGCATTCGCCGACTGAGTAGATGCGCGCATCCGTTACGGTCTGCATCGTGTCGTTGACCACGATGCCGCGGTTGCAGTGCAGCCGCATCGACTCGGCCAGTGCGGTGTTGGGGCGGATGCCAACGGCCATGACCACGAGGTCGGCCGGGATCTCAGTGCCGTCCTTGAACCTGACGGCTTTGACGCGACCTGCGCCGTCATCAACAAGCTCTTGCGTCTGCGCACTCAAACGGAATTCGAGTCCGCGCTGCTCCAGCGACTTGCGCAGCAACCCGCCGGCCACGTCGTCGAGCTGGCGTTCCATCAGCCACGCATTGACGTGCACCACGGTCACGCTCATGCCGCGCAGCATCAGACCGTTGGCCGCTTCGAGGCCGAGCAAGCCGCCGCCGATGACCACCGCATGCTTGTGCGTCTTCGCCGTCTCGATCATCGTGTTGGTGTCGGCGATGTCGCGGTACGCGATCACGCCTTCCAGGTCCTTGCCCGGCACCGGCAGGATGAACGGGTTGGAGCCGGTGCATAGCAGCAGCCGGTCGTACGGCGCCTCGATCGCACTGCCGTCGGCAGCGACCGCGCGCACGATGCGTTTGACGCGATCGACTTCGGTCACCGTCTTGCCGGCGTGCAGCGTGATGTTGTTTTCGGTGTACCACTCCCACGAGTTCAGGATGATCTGGTCGACCGTCTGCTCACCGGCCAGCACGGGAGACAGCAGGATGCGGTTGTAGTTGGGGTGCGGCTCGGAGCCGAACACCGTGATGTCGTACAGATCGGGCGCAAGCTTGATCAGCTCTTCGACCGCGCGCACGCCGGCCATGCCGTTGCCGACCAGCACGAGATTCATCTTTTTCATGGGTTCGTTTCTCCGGATGAAGAAGTGATCAGAAGTACAGAGCCATCACCGCGGTGATCTGGCCCTCGGGTGCGACCGGGATCGCGATCATCGGTTCGGCCACTGCAGGCACGCCCGTGGCAAAGGCGCGACCCAATGCGTTCGGCGCGTCTTCGCTGGCGTCGATGATTTCGGATTCACCCAGCGCGCCTTCGGCTTCGGAAAAGCCGAAGCTGCGCAGCAACTGCGTGCCGGTGACATCGGGCTCCCAGATCTCGACGCGGCGGGCGATCGGCGTGGCCAGTGCCGACAGAAAGGCCATCACGTAGTGGGTGCCGTCGACAGTCGAGCAGGGCGTAGCAAAGCCGCGGTTGATGCCGACCTTGATGGCGCCATCGGCCCGCAAGAATCCCGAGCCTTTGCCGAGGTCGGGTAGGAACACCGGCGTCTGTTTTTCCCATGCCATGCCGGGCAATCCGGTACCGCGACGAAAGCTCGTGGCGCGAGAGATGAATTCGAAGGTGTCGCCGGTGGTGCCGTAATAACCGTCGACCAGGTCCATGTCCTTCGACTCGGCCGGATCGTTGGCCCAGAGTTCGATGGCGCCGGCATGCTCGGCGTCGTCGCCACAGAAGACGACGACCACGGCGGTGACTTTTTGCCCCTTGAAAATGGGCAGGGCGATACCGCAGGTCAGCCCTTCCGCCTTGGCTGCGACCGAACGCCGAAAGTACGAGCCTTCGAACTCTTTCAAGACGATGGGATGGCCTTCCTCCCACGCCTGACCCGGCAAGCCTTCGCCGCGACCGAAGCACAGGTTGCGGCTGACGGCTTCGAAGCGGGTGGCCGCGCCGAACAGGCCGCCACCGAATTCGAGCACGCCGCTTTCTTCGCTCGGCACCCAGTACTCGATCACACGGATAAAAGTCTTCACTGTCGCTGCTCCGGCCTTCGTGGTTGCTTCGTTGTGTCGGTGCAGGTGTCGTTACGCTGCGGACGGGCTCGGCAACTTGGCTGCCGCGGCGATCATCACGGCCGACAACGTGCCGTAGGCCGTCTCCCAAGCGGCGCGTGTCTCGGGTGTGAAGTCGGCGCCGAGGCCCTTGTCGAGCGTGTCGATCAGTGCCTGCCCGACGACGGCGTAGTGCGCAGGCTGCGCGCCGTAACCGACGTGGCGCTCGGCCAGCCGTTCTGCGACCGGCACCAGTACGTCGAGCTTGTTCAAAGTGCCGACGACGCTTCGCAGCATCGACATCAGCTTGCGGCCCTGCTCGACCATGTCGCCTTTGAAGAGGGCCCGCACACCCGGCGCGAGTTCGAACAGCCGCGCATAGAAGATTTCCGCGGCCTGCTCCGAGATCGGCAGGACTTTGGCAAAGCTGGTTTGCACCAATTCGATTTGACGGGGGGTCATCGTGAAGCTCCTCGGGTGGTTGTTTCGGTCTGGTGCCGTGGCCTGGTCAGCGCAGGATCAGGCGGCCTTTTCGACGTGGCCTTGCCGCGTGTAGAGGAAGTCGATAACGGCCTTGCGGTACTGCACGTAATGCCGGTCTTCCGCCAGCTCGACGCGATTGCGCGGCCGCTCGAGATTGACCTTGAGCACCTCGCCGATGGTGGCCGAGGGGCCATTGGTCATCATCACGATCTTGTCGGACAGCAGCACCGCTTCGTCCACGTCGTGAGTGACCATGACGACCGTGCTTTGCGTCTTGTGCACGATGGCGAGCAACTCGTCTTGCAGCCGTGCCCGGGTCAGCGCGTCGAGCGCGCCGAAGGGCTCGTCCATCAGCAACACCTTGGGTTCCATCGCCAGCGCGCGGGCGATGCCGACGCGCTGCTTCATGCCGCCCGAAATTTCGCCGGGCCGCTTGTGGGTCGCCGGCGTGAGCCCCACCAATGCCAGCGCCGCATCGGTGCGTGCCTTCAACTGCGGCTTGCTCTCGGTCGACGAGAACACGCGCTCGACGCCCAGATAGATGTTCTCGTAGCAGGTGAGCCAGGGCAGCAGCGAATGGTTCTGGAACACCACCGCGCGCTCCGGGCCGGGGCCCGCGATCTCGCGGTTGGCGCACAGCAGCGTGCCGTG
>JAQGMP010000163.1 GCA_028292285.1 Variovorax sp.
GCGCGCGACCGCTTCAAGGCGCGCAGCCGCGCGGTCAGCGCCCTGCGCGAATTCATGGTCGCCAACGACTTCCTGGAAGTCGAGACGCCGATGCTGCATCCGATTCCGGGGGGCGCCAACGCCAAGCCTTTCAAGACGCACCACAACGCGCTCGACCAGGAAATGTTCTTGCGCATCGCGCCGGAGTTGTACTTGAAGCGCCTGATCGTCGGTGGCTTCGAGCGGGTGTTCGAGGTCAACCGGAGCTATCGCAACGAAGGCATCTCGGTGCGGCACAACCCCGAGTTCACCATGATGGAGTTCTATGCGGCGTACTGGAACTACCTCGATCTGATGGACTTCACCGAACTCATCATCCGCACGATCGCGAAGAAGACAGTCGGCAGCGAACAACTCACTTACCAGGGCAAGCCGGTCGATTTGAGCCAGCCCTTCGAACGGCTGACGATCCGCGAAGCGATCGTGAAGCACACGGACGCAGGCGACAACGTCGACGACATCACGTGGCTCGTCAATGCGCTGCGCAAGATCGGCCTGAGCGAAGAGAAGAACAAGCTGTCGCAACGAAGCCTCGCCGGTTTGCAGGTCATGTACTTTGAAGAGACGGTTGAAGAAAAGCTCTGGCAGCCAACCTTCATCATGGAACACCCGACCGAGATTTCACCGCTGGCGCGCGCCAACGACGATCGGCCTGAAGTGACCGAGCGCTTCGAGCTGTACATCACCGGTCGTGAGTTCGGCAACGGCTTCAGCGAACTGAACGATGCCGAAGACCAGGCAGCGCGCTTCAACGCGCAGGTCGCGGCCAAAGATTCAGGCGACGATGAAGCGATGTTCTACGACCACGACTTCATACGCGCCCTCGAATACGGCATGCCGCCCACCGGTGGCTGCGGCATCGGCATCGACCGCTTCATGATGCTGCTGACCGACTCGCCCAGCATCCGCGACGTGATCCTGTTTCCCGCACTCCGTCGGGAATCTTGAACTCCTCCACGCTCTCCATCGGTATCGACTTCGGCACATCGAACTCGGCCGTGTCGTGCGCCGTCGACGATGGCCCGGCGCGTCTGCTGCCGATCGAAGGCGACGCGACCACGCTGCCGACCGCGCTCTTCTTCAACGCCGAAGACCGGACGACGCACTTCGGCCGCGACGCCATGGCGCACTATCTCGCCGGCACCGAAGGCCGCCTGATGCGGTCGCTGAAAAGCTTGCTCGGCAGCGCGCTGATGCAGGAAACGACGGCGGTGTACGACGGTCTGTTGAGCTTCCAGGACATCATCGCGCGTTTCCTGCACGAGCTCGGATCGCGCGCCGAAGCCGAACTCGGGCATCGCCCCGAACGCGTGGTCATTGGGCGCCCGGTGCACTTCGTCGATGAGGACGACAAGCGCGACCGCAAGGCCGAAGACAGTTTGCGGCAGGCCGCGCGTGCGGCCGGCTTTCGCGATGTGGCCTTTCAGCTGGAACCGATTGCGGCCGCATTCGACTACGAGCAGCGCGTGACACGCGAATCGCTGGTGCTGGTGGTCGACATCGGCGGCGGCACCTCCGACTTCACCGTTGTGCGCGTCGGCCCCGATCGCATTGCGCACACCGACCGCAGCGACGACGTGCTCGCCACCAGCGGCGTGCACATCGGCGGTACCGATTTCGATCAGCGCCTCAACCTCGAGCGCGTGATGCCCGAGCTGGGCTTCCGCCATCTCGGGCCGGATGGTCGCGAAGTGCCGAGCAAGGTCTTCTTCGACTTGTCGTCGTGGCACCTGATCCATTGGCTCCAAACACCGAAGGCCCTGAGCCAGGCGCAGTCGCTGCGCGTGAACTACAGCAATCGGCATCTGCACGTGCGGTTGATGACGGTGCTCGATGAGCGCTACGGTCACCGCATCGCGAGCGAGGTCGAGCAGGCCAAGATCCGCGCCTCGATCAGTGGCGAGGCGACCGACATCGATCTTTCGTTCGTCGAATCGGCGTTGCAAGCCACGCTGTCGCAGGCCGACATGGAACAGCAGTTGGCGGCGCCGCTCGAAACCGTGATCGCCTGTGCGCACGCCTGCGTCAAGCGCGCGGGGCTGCGCAGCGGTGAGCTCGACGCGATCTACCTGACGGGCGGCTCATCCGCGTTGCGTCCGTTTCAACAGGCGTTGCGGCGCAGTTTCGCCGGCGTTCAGATGATCGAAGGCGACTTGTTCGGCGGCGTCGCCGCGGGCCTGGCGTATGCGGCGCGTGCGCGCCAGCGAGCGCCGCACGTGGCATGAAATACCTGACGGGCTACTCGCCCGGCGTGTTGGCGCAGGTCCGGCAGCGCATCGATGAGGGCACCCTCGGTGCGTTGTTGTTGCAGCGATACCCGGCGGCTCACGAGGTGCGGACCGACCGCGCCTTGTACGACTACGTGATCGATCTCAAGAGCGAGTTCATGCGCAAGGCAGAACCGCTCTCGAAAGTAGCGTTCGACAACAAACTGCATGTGATCCGCAATGCGCTCGGCACCCACACCACCATCTCGCGCGTGCAGGGCGGCAAGCTCAAAGCCAAGCGGGAAATTCGCGTGTCGAGCCTCTTCAAGGAAGTGCCGATAGAGTGGCTGCGCATGATCGTCGTGCACGAACTGGCGCACATGAAGGAGCGCGATCACGACAAGGCGTTCTATGCGCTGTGCACGCACATGGAGCCGGACTACCACCGGCTCGAACTGGATCTGCGGCTGTATTTGACGCATCTGGACGTCGGGGGCACACGGCTTTGGACATCCGGCTGAGCGATTGTTGAGGTCCGCACACCACGCAAATTGCCCCGTTGGAGTCATCGCCGGTGCCAGAATTTGCTACCCAGCTCCGCTCGCCCTGCTCCATGCGTGTGCGGTGCGCTGCGCACATGGGGCTTTCCTCAAGCCGTTAGCAAATCAGACGCGCGGCGATAGTTGGGCGTACCCAGCAAGCGGTCCCAGGCCGGCACTGGTGTGGTGGGCAGCAACAGACGGCGCCGCGACTCGCTGGCACCGTCGACTCTCCATCGACCCCTGCTCTTTGCCGCAGCCATGCCCTCAAGCAACTCATCCAGCGGCACGCCGTCACCGACACTCTGATTGCACAACAGCGCCATATCACAACCCGCGCCAAGCGCCGCCAACGCGGCATCGACGTAGCTCAGCAGTTCGCCATCGATCCGTCGCGCCGCCTCCATGCTGAGGTCGTCGCTGAAGATGGCGCCGTCGAAGCCAAGACGCCCACGCAGAATGTCTTTCAGCCACTTCGAAGAGAAGCCGGCGGGACGCGCGTCGACTTTTGGATAGATCACGTGCGCAGGCATCACGGCGGTGAGCGTACCGCCGAGCCAATCAAAGGGCTGCGCGTCGTCGGCGAGGATGGCCTTCAGGCTGCGCCGGTCGACCGGGATCGCGACATGCGAGTCGGCCTTGACGAAACCGTGCCCCGGAAAATGCTTGCCGCAGTTGGCCATGCCGGCCTGCATCATCCCGTGCATCACGCTCTTGGCCAGCAGCGCGACCACGCGCGGATCGCGGTGAAAACTGCGGTCGCCGATGACACTGCTCTCGCCGTAATCGAGGTCGAGCACAGGCGCAAAACTGAAGTCGACGCCGCATGCGCGCAACTCACTGGCCAGCACACAGCCGACCGCCGTCGCTTGGCGTGTCGCCTGCATCGGATCGCGCATCCACGCCTCGCCGAGCGAGCGCATCGACGGCAACCGGGTGAAGCCGTCGGTTCGAAAACGCTGCACGCGGCCGCCTTCGTGATCGACGCAAATCAGCAGGTCGGGCCGAAGCGCCTTGATGTCGGCATTGAGCGCGGTGAGCTGCGCCCGGTCGTGCCAGTTGCGCGCGAAATGAATGACGCCCCCCACCAGCGGATCGGTGAGGCGGCGACGATCGGCCGCGGTGAGCGCGATACCGGCAACGTCGATGACGAGCGGGGAATGAATGACGTCCATTGACTTGAATTACGGCGACCGCAGCGGGCAGCGCGCAGGGTTCGTGTTTGAAAGGTTCATGTTTTCTCCACGACGACGAAGCTCGCCGCGTAGTCGGTTTCGTCGGTGACGGTCACATGGGCCGTGAGCCGCTCGGCCTCGAACCAATCCTTGAGTCCGCCATGCAGCACGATGACCGGCTTGCCGCTGCGCAGGTTGGCGACCTCGCACAGCCGCCAGCTCATCGGCATGCGCATGCCGGTGCCGATGGCCTTGCTGAACGCTTCCTTGGCGGAGAAACGGGTCGCGAGATAACTGATGCCGCGCTTGGGCCAGCGTTTGCTTCGCGCTTGCCAGATGGCGAATTCGGCATCGCTCAGGACGCGGCGCGCAAAGCGCTCGCCCTGCCGCTCATACGTGGCGGCAATGCGGCGCACGTCGCAAATGTCGGTGCCGATGCCGTAGATCACAAGAGACCGACAGTCACTTCGCGTCGGCGATGCAGCGCAGGTACTCGCGCGTGGCCGCCGTGTAGCCGAGTTCGAGCGCATCGGCAACGAAGGCATGGCCGATCGACACCTCGCGCACACCGCGCACAGCGCGCAAAAAATCGGTCAGATTGTCGCGGCTCAGGTCGTGGCCGGAGTTGACTTCGAGCCCCACAGCTTGCGCGGCGCGCGCCGTGTCGACGTAGAGCTGCAGCACGCCGGCCGCACGCGAGGTGCCGCGCGATGCCGCGTAGCCTTCGGTGTAGAGCTCCACGCGGTCGGCACCGACTGCTTTGGCCGCAGCCATCATGCTTGGTTCCGGGTCCATGAAGAGGCTGACGCGCACACCGAGCGCCTTGGTCTCTTCGATCAGTGGACGAAGCCGATCGGCGTCTTCGGGGAACACCCAGCCGTGGTCGCTGGTCGACTGGGTTTCGCTGTCGGGCACGAAGGTCGCCTGGTGCGGCCGGCGCTCGCGCACGAAATCCATCAGGTTGTGGAACGGGTTGCCCTCGATGTTGAACTCGACGTCGGGCCAATCCCGCGCCAGCAGCGCCGACAAATCGTAAACGTCCTGCGCCCGGATGTGGCGCGCGTCGGGCCGCGGGTGCACGGTGATGCCGCTCGCGCCGGCGTCGAGGCACAGGGACGCGGCGAACAGCACGCTCGGGATGCCGAGTTCGCGCGTGTTGCGCACGAGCGCGACCTTGTTGAGGTTGACCGAAAGGGCCGTCGGGGTTGAAAGCGTGGTCATAGGATCTGGGGATCGAATCGATCAGAGGGCTTGCAGGTCTCGCATCATCTGGCGCGTGCGCAGGGTCGACACACCGCAATGGTAGTTGAGCAGGATGCGTAACTGGCCGCGCAATGCGCCATTGCTGCCGACATTCAGCGTGGCGATGCGGCGAAGCGTGGCGGTGAAAGGGGTGCGGTCGTCCAGCGCGGACTGCAGCGTCTGCCATTCGGCGCCCGACAATGCGGCGTCTTGGGCAGCAGCCTGGCGCAGTCCTGCCTCGGGCACCAGCGTATAGCGCAGCTCGGGCGCGAGCGGCGACAGCGTCAGCGTCTGGGCGTCGAGCGAGGGCAACAGGCCGACCTCGCGCAACAGCAGCAACTCGAAGGCCCGCAGCGCCGCCGCCTGGGTGGCGGCCTGCGCGCCGAGATGCTCGCCCGCCAGCACCTCGACGACGCCGGCATACGCGTCAAACAGCGACTCGTGCGCATCGTCGCGCGCCAGCAGGCGCAGCAGCAGCTCGTTGATGTACAGGCCCGACAGCAGCGACTCCCCCGTCGGCATGACGTGCCCGCCGACCCATTCGGCGCCTTTGAGCGCCCGGATTTCGGCATCGCCGCCATAGTTCAACTGAAGCGGCTGCAATGGCAGCAGCACGGGTCGAAAGTTGGAACTCGGCCGCTTCGCCCCCTTGGCCACCAGCGCGATCCGGCCGTGGTGCCGGGTGAAAACTTCGAGGATCAGGCTCGACTCGCTCCAGTCGTAGCGATGCAGGACGTAAGCCGGCTCGTGAGAAACGCGATGCCCGGTCGCCATCCTTTACTCGTAACCGAACGACCGCACGCGGGCCTCGTCGTCGGCCCAGCCCGAACGCACCTTGACCCAGAGCTCGATGAAGACCTTGGCGTCGGCCAGTTTCTCGAGTTCGACGCGCGTCTCCATGCCGATGCGTTTGATGCGCTCGCCCTTGTCGCCGATCACCATCGCCTTGTGCCCGTCGCGCTCGACCACGATGGTCGCGGCGATGCGCAGCAGCCGCTTCTGGCCCTTGCGCTGCGGCGGCTCTTCTTCGAACTTGTCGATGATCACCGTCGACGTGTACGGCAGTTCGTCACCGGTCAGGCGGAAGAGCTTTTCGCGGACGAGTTCGCCCGCCAGGAACTTCTCGCTGCGGTCGGTCAGCTCGTCTTCCGCGTAGAACCACGGCTGTTCTGGCAGGTATTTTTCGCAGATCGCGAACAGCCGCTCGACATCTTTGGCGCTCTTGGCCGACATCGGCACGAACTCGGCAAAAGCATGCTTCGCCTGCATGGTCTGCAGCCAGGGCGCGATGTCGCCTCGGCGATGGATGTTGTCGAGCTTGTTGGCGATCAGCAGCGTCGGGATGTCTTTTGCCAGAAGCGCCAGCACGCGCGCATCGGCCGGCGTGAAGCTGCCTGCCTCGACCACGAAAAGGATCAGGTCGACGTCGGCCACCGCGCCCAGCACGGTCTTGTTGAGCGACTTGTTCAGCGCGTTGGCGTGCAGCGTCTGGAACCCGGGCGTGTCGACAAAAACGAATTGCGTGGCGCCCACCGTGCGCATGCCGGTGATGCGATGCCGCGTGGTCTGTGCCTTGCGCGAGGTGATGCTGATCTTCTGCCCGACCAGCGCATTGAGCAAAGTCGATTTGCCGACGTTGGGCTTGCCGACGATGGCGATCAGGCCGCAATGGCGTGGGCCTTCAGCCGTGGGCGGAGCAACCGAAACACCGACGGCGTGCGAGTCGTCGGCGTCGGTGTCGTCTTCCGGCTCGGCGGGTGGCACGGAGTCCGTGGCGGGTTCGGTCGGATCGATATGGGTCATGCAGCTTTCGTGCTTCGGGCTTTGAGTTGGATCAGCATCGCGGCGGCGGCCGCCTGTTCGCCAGCGCGGCGCGACCCGCCGATGCCGCGCTCGGTCAGGCCCAGTTCTTCGACCGCGCATTCGACGTCGAACGTTTGCTTGTGGGCCGCTCCGACGGTGCCTGCCACGCGGTAAACAGGCAGCTTCATTTTGTGGCCCTGAAGCCATTCCTGCAATTCGGTCTTCGGGTCTTTGCCGACCGCGTCCATGCGCGGGGTGATCTCGATGGCTTCGAAGAGCCGGTGCACCAGCGTCTGCGCGGCGGGGTAGCCCGCGTCGAGATAGACCGCACCGATCAGCGCTTCCAGCGCGTCCGCCAGGATCGACGGACGTGCCGAGCCACCGGAGCGCGCCTCGCCCTCACCCAGGCGCAGCAAAGGCGCGAAAGCGAGCTTCAGCGCCAGCTGGTGCAGCGTGTCTTGCTTGACCAGATTGGCGCGCACGCGAGAAAGATCGCCTTCGGGCAGGCCGCCGAGCTTCACGTAGAGAAGATGCGCAACGGCCAGATTCAGCACCGAGTCGCCCAGAAACTCGAGGCGCTCGTTGTGGTCCGACGAAAAGCTGCGATGCGTGAGCGCGAGCTGCAGCAGGCGCGCGTCGGCGAAGGTGTACTGGAGGCGCGCTTGCAGCGCCGAAAGGCCGCCGTCCGCCTTGAGAGGCGGCACGTTCGGCGAGGTCTTCGGCGGCGTTTTCAGCGCGACTGACCTTTGTACCGCATGAGAAGTACCGCGGGGCCGAACAGCGGGATTTCACGCTCGTTCGCATAAGAGACGATCACCTTGTCGCCGTCTTTCTTCACGTCGAGATCCTTGCCGCTCAGCTTGAAATCGTCGATGGCCTGCGCACGATCGAAAATCGAGCGAACTTCAGGCACCGTGGCGCCTTCCTTGGCTTTGTTCGCTGCCTTGTCGATGGCCTGGTATTCGATGAGTGTCGGTATGACCTGCGCGACGACGACGCCGACGCACGCCAGCACGATGGCCACGAACAACAGTCCAATGAACGAAATACCGCGCTGCCTGGATTGACTAGCCTTCATGCCCGCTTACCCCTCGAATGGATGATCTGGTTATTGGAACGCACCGATGCGTTTGAGATTGCCGAAATTCATCCAGATAAAGAACGCTTTTCCAACGATATTCTTGTCAGGAACGAAGCCCCAATAGCGTGAATCGAGCGAATTGTCGCGGTTGTCGCCCATCATGAAATAGTGGCCCTCCGGGACCTTGCACACCACGCCGTCGACACTGTAACGACAATTTTCACGGTTGGGGAAGGTCATGATCTCAGCCTCCGACAAACCGGCTCGGCGGCTGTCGTCGTTCAGCAAGTAGTGCTGCCGGCCAAGCAAATCCTCTTTGTATTCCTTCAGGTAGCGCATGGCCTCCTCGTCGAAATACTCGGGCACCGCGTCTTTGCTGACCGGCTTGCCGTTGATGGTGAGCTTCTTGTTCAGGTACGCGACCTCGTCGCCCGGCAGGCCGACGACGCGCTTGATGTAGTCGAGGCTCGGCTGCGGCGGATAGCGAAACACCATCACGTCGCCGCGTGCCGGCGGCGTGCCGTCGGTCAGCTTGGTGTTGATGACCGGCAGCCGCAAGCCGTAGGTAAATTTGTTGACCAGGATCAGGTCGCCGGTGAGCAGCGTCGGCATCATCGAGCCCGACGGAATTTTGAACGGCTCGAACAGGAACGAGCGCAAAAGGAACACGACCAGGATCACCGGGAACAAACCGGCGGTCCAGTCCAGCCACCACGGCTGCATGAGCAGGCGTTCGCGCGCCTTGACGTCGACCGTGTCGACTTGTGTGATGCCCTTGCCGGCCAGGCGTGCGTTGCGCTCGGCCAACGACGCTTCGATCGCCTCGGCCGCGCGGCGGCGCCGCGGCAAAAAGTAGAAGCGTTCGGCCAGCCAATAAAGGCCGGTGACGACCGTCGCCAGGAACAACAGCAGCGCGAAATTGCCTTCGACGGCGCCGAAATACCAGGCGCCGATGTAGCCTGCAAAAGCCGCGAGGATCAGGGAAGTGAGGAGTGCCATGGTGGTTAGTCTTCGACTTGCAGGATCGCCAGGAAAGCCTCTTGCGGGACCTCGACCGAGCCGATCTGCTTCATTCTTTTTTTGCCCGCTTTCTGCTTTTCGAGCAGCTTCTTCTTGCGGGAAATATCGCCGCCGTAGCACTTGGCCAGAACGTTCTTGCGAAGGGCTTTGATTGTCTCACGCGCAATGATGGTGACCCCGATCGCGGCCTGGATCGCAACGTCGAACATCTGGCGTGAAATGATCTCGCGCATCTTCGACACCACCGCACGGCCGCGGTACTGCGACTGGCTGCGGTGCACGATGATCGACAAGGCATCGACCCGCTCGCCGTTCAGCAGAATGTCGACCTTGACGACATCCGAAGCGCGGTATTCCTTGAACTCGTAGTCCATCGAGGCATAGCCGCGGCTCACCGACTTAAGCTTGTCGAAGAAATCGAGCACGATCTCGCCGAGCGGCATTTCGTAGGTCAGCATGACCTGCCGGCCGTGGTACGCCATGTTCATCTGCACGCCACGCTTCTGGTTGGCGAGCGTCATGACGGAGCCGACGTACTCCTGCGGCATATAGAGATGCACGGTCACGATCGGCTCGCGGATTTCCGACATGCGGCCGACGTCGGGCATCTTCGACGGGTTCTCGACCATGATGACTTCGCCGTCGCTGCGCACAACCTGGTAGACAACGCTGGGCGCCGTCGTGATCATGTCCTGGTCGAACTCGCGCTCGAGTCGCTCCTGCACGATCTCCATATGCAACAAGCCGAGAAAGCCGCACCGAAAACCAAAGCCGAGCGCCTGGCTCACTTCGGGCTCGTAGCGCAGCGACGAATCGTTGAGCTTCAATTTTTCTAGCGCGTCGCGCAGCGATTCGTACTCGCTCGCTTCGGTCGGATACAAGCCGGCGAACACCTGCGGCTGAATTTCCTTGAAGCCTGGCAGCGCTTCGGTGGCCGTTGCCGCGGCGCCGCCCGTGCCTGTCTTGATAAGCGTCACGGTGTCGCCGACCTTGGCCGCCTGCAATTCCTTGATGCCCGCGATGATGAAGCCAACCTCGCCTGCTTCGAGCGACTGCCGCACTTCGGTCGCTGGCGTGAAGACGCCGAGGCTGTCGGCGTTGTAGCTGGCACCCGACGCCATCATCTTGATGCGCTCGCCCTTGACCAGCCGGCCATCGACCACGCGCACCAGCATCACGACGCCGACGTACGCGTCGAACCAGCTGTCGACGATCATCGCGCGCAACGGACCGTCGGGATTGCCGCGCGGTGCCGGCATCCGCTTCACGACGGCTTCGAGAATTTCATCGATGCCCATGCCGGTCTTGGCCGAGCATGGAATCGCATCGGTTGCATCGATGCCGATCACGTCTTCAATTTCAGTGCGCGCGTTATCGGGATCCGCGTTCGGCAAGTCCATCTTGTTGAGCACGGGCACGACTTCCACGCCGAGGTCGAGCGCGGTATAGCAATTGGCAACGGTCTGCGCTTCGACGCCTTGCGATGCATCCACGACGAGCAGCGCACCTTCGCATGCCGACAACGAACGGCTCACTTCATAAGAGAAGTCGACGTGGCCCGGCGTATCTATCAAATTGAGGTTGTAGACCTGTCCATCGAGTGCCTTGTAGTGCAACGCAGCGGTCTGCGCCTTGATGGTTATCCCACGCTCTTTCTCGATGTCCATCGAGTCCAGTACCTGCGCCTGCATGTCGCGTTCTGCGAGACCGCCGCAACGCTGAATCAAGCGGTCTGCGAGCGTCGACTTGCCATGGTCGATGTGGGCAATGATCGAAAAATTTCTGATGTGATTCATCAACGGGGACGCTTAAGTACTTGAATTGGCTCGTGCGCAGAAGGCGACAGGCAAGAAAAAAGGGCGCGTCTTCCGGAGACGCGCCCTGAACCAACAAGCAATGGCAACTGCAGTAGTTGGAACTTCATTGTAGGCAAAAAGGGAGGTGCGCACATCCAGGAAACGGGTCCGAAAAGGTCGTTGCAGGTCAGCAACATGAAAGTTATAAACAGCTTATCAACAACAACGGTGGATCACTCACTGAACAACATGTGGGCGATCTGTGGATCGCCGGTGGACTGTCACATGGAATACCGCATCGTGAAGACGGCATGGCCGCTTATGCACCAATAGGCTTTCGCAGCGAGTCCATTCTACCGAAACAGATTCTTAGCGATGCCAACAAGTTAGCAGCCACAAACAAATCGGCGAATTTGAAGGCCGAAAAAATTTGTTACCGGCTTTGTTTTCGTTCCAACGAAGCCTCAAAAGTACCGCAAACCCGAGTGCTTGGTGGGGCCACTTGACGGCCCACTCGACATGGGCGTTGGATCAACGTGACGGTCGAATCAAGGCGTATTGAGCCCATTCGCCCCGACGCACCAACACTGTGACCGGCTTCGTTTTGTCAGCCTTGCCAATCGCATTTTCAAACTCATGTACGTTGGCGACCTCCGCATTGCCTACGGCCAGAATGACATCGCCCTCTTTCAGCCCGGCACGCGCAGCGCCTTCGGTGGCCGCGTCGATCTTGACGCCACCCTTCAGCTTCAGCTCTTTCTTTTGCGCATCGCCGAGTTCGCTCACCGCGAGACCGAGCGACTTGGCAGCCGCCGAGGTGGGGGCCGCCTTCGGTGCCGGCTCTTCCTTGTCGGAGGCGCGCTTTGCCGGTTTGTCGGGCTCGATCTCGGCAATCGTCACGGTCAGGTCCTTGGCGCTGCCGCGCCGGAAAACGGTCAGCGTGCTCTTCGTGCCGGGCTTGGTGTTGCCCACCAGACGCGGCAAGTCGCTCGGCTTGTCGATGGCCTTGCCGTCGAACTTCGTGATGATGTCGCCCGGCTCGACGC
>JAQGMP010000231.1 GCA_028292285.1 Variovorax sp.
AGCCAATGCCAGCACCGCGCTGATCACCGCGGTGGCCTCGCGCCCCAAGCCACAGGCCATGCCGATGGCAGCCGTCATCCACAAACCGGCTGCCGTGGTCAGGCCCTCGACGTGCTGTTCGTCATTCGATTTCAGGATGGTCCCGGCGCACAGGAAACCGACGCCTGCCACCAGCCCCTGAATCACGCGGCTCATGGCGTCGGGCTCGATGCCCGTCACCTGCGGCACGAGCACGAACAGCGCCGAGCCGATCGCCACCAGCATGTGCGTGCGAACGCCGGCCGCCTTGCCTTTGTGCTCGCGCTCGAAACCCAACAGGAAGCCGAGCACGGCGGCAAGCATCAGGCGCAGCGTAATGCGGGTCAACTGCGCGATGTCGGGCACGTCCTGAAATTCGGACGCCACGGTGTCCAAGACTTCGTCCCACCAGCGCATCAGGGCAAATCCTTGACGGGTTCGGGCACCAGTTCGTCACGCGGGCCGATGGTGCCCAGGCGTGCCTTCAGCGACTGCGGCTGGCCGGTCAACAACGCGGCGTAGTTGGTGGTGTTGGCCAGCACCTTTTTCACGTAGTCGCGCGTCTCGGCAAAGGGCACGTTCTCGGCCCAGATGGCGGCGTCCATGGTCGGGCCGTTGCGCCAGCTGCGTGGCCGGCCGGGGCCGGCGTTGTAAGCCGCTGCGGCCAGTGCCATCGAGCCGCTGAAATCGTCGAGAGCGAGCTTCAGGTAGTTGGTGCCGATGGTGATATTGGTTTCGCGGTCGTTGAGTTGCCCGGGCGTGAAGCCGGCCATGCCGATCTTGTTGGCGGTCCACTTGGCCGTCGCCGGCATGACCTGCATCAAGCCCGAGGCACCGACGCCGGATCGCGCGTCCATGATGAAGCGGCTCTCCTGGCGGATCAGGCCGTAGACGTACGCCGGGTCGAGCCCGATCTCCTGGCTCTTGCGGACCACCGTGTCATGGAACGGCATCGGGAAGCGCTGGTCGGCGTCGATGACGCCCTTGGTGCGCTCGCTGGTGTTGATGCAGCGGTCCCACACCTCGCGCTGGCAAGCCAGGTCGGCGGCAGCGAGCAGGCCGCGATCGTCCATGCCGCCCTTGTCGTGCAGGTTGGTTGCGTAGTTCCACTCGCGCGTGCCCTCGGGGCGCAGGCCCATGGCGATGGCGTACAGCGCGCGGTTGAGCGCCGGGTTGGCGCGTGCCGCGGCCTTTTCTTCGGGCGTGAGCGGGGACGGGCGCGTCGGCACTGCGGCGCGCTGGCCCAGTTCTTCGAGTGCCAGCAGTTCGTAAAAGCCGCGCGTGCCGGCGATGCTGTTGTAGAGCATGCTGGCCTGCGTCTTGTTCTGCTCGCCACCCAGCGCGGTCAGAGCACGGGCCTTCCAGTAGACCCAGGTCGGATCGAGCTGCGCTTCTTCGCTCATCGCGTTGACGGCGGCTTGCACGTCTTTCCATTGCGCATTGCGCAGCGCGGCGCGCACCTTCCAGCCGAGCATGTCATCTGACAGGTCGCTGTTCTTGGTGACGTTCGCAAAATACGTGTTCGCCAGCGGCGACAGCTTGGTCGCGGCTTGGCGGCCGATCGCACCCCAGAGCCAGTTGCGCTCTTCGGGCGCCAGCATGGGACTCCATTTGCTGTCGAGCTGTGACGCGGCCATGTCCGGGTCGGCGATGGCGGTCTTGATGAGCGCCAGCACGACCAGCTCCCTGCGCGACTTGGCGGCGACCGGGGCGCGTCCGATGAGGAACTTGGGCGCGCTGGCGTTGAGCTCGTCGAACAGCGAAATAGCGTCGGGCGCCACCAGGTTGACGGCGTTGCGCGCGGCCTGCGGGCGATTGGCTTCGATGGAAAGGCGGGCCTTTTTCCAGGCATCGTTCGGCGACATCAGGCGCGTGGAGATCATGCGGTCGGCGGCCGTGAGGCAGCCATCGTCGGCATCGCGCTGGGCCAGCCAGCTCTTGCGCACGACGTCGGCCTGCTCCTGCGTCGGCGCACCGGTGCGGGCGAGGCTCGACAAGATGGCGTAGCAGCGCACCTGCGCGTCGTCGCCCATACGGTAAGAAGGGTGGATGGCAGCCACGCCGTCCCAGTCGCGGCGCTGGCCGAGTACCAGCAGCCAGTCGTTGCGCAACCGGTCTTCCTGGTAAGTGCCGGCGTAGCGGGTCAAAAAGTCTTGCACCTCCAGGGGGTTGGCCTCTTGCAGTCGCGCCTTCAACTCCCAATAGGCGGCCCAGGGTTCCAGTGCGCTGCCGCGGGCTTGCGGGAGCAAGGCAGTGAGCCGGCTTTTGTCGCCGCGCTGAAACGCCTGCTTCATTTGCAGCATCACGTCGTCGTTGCCGGTTTGGGCGCAAGCCGGTTGCAGCACGGCAGCGAGTGCAAGCACCAAGGCCGAACCCGCAACGGAAACTTTGATGGAAGAAGAGGAACGCGGGCGCAAGCGTAGGGGTGCCAAAATGCTTCGAAACTGCATAGCGGGATTATGGACAAAGCACACGATGGAAACGCCGGAGAAAACCGGTCGGAAACGGCTGCATTTCTCAAAGCGCAATTGCGCGCAGCCTTGATCGAACAACGTCTGGCCCTGCCCGATCGGCTACAGCGTGCCGATCTTTTGCAGCGCGTCGTGCGCATCTGGCTGGTGGGACGGCCCGACACCGTCATCGGCGCCTACTGGCCGATCAAGGGCGAGTTCGATCCGTTGCCCGCCCTGCACCGCTGGAAAGAAGACGGCGAGCTGCTCGATGAGCCGCATCGCCGCCGCATCGGCTTGCCGGTGGTCGACCGTGTGCACAAGACACTGACCTTTCACTCGTGGTACCCGGGTTGCCCGATGGAAAACGATGCCTACGACATCCCGAAGCCCAAAGACACCGAGATGATCGTGCCGACGCTGCTCTTCGTGCCGTGCCTTGGGTACAGCGCGGGTGGCTACCGGCTGGGGTATGGCGGCGGTTTTTACGACCGCACATTGGCGACGCTGCAGCCGCGGCCTTTTACCGTGGGTCTCGGCTTCACGCAGGGCTTTCTGGACGACCTGGAGCCCGAAGCGCACGACGTACCGCTCGATGCCATCCTGAACGACAACGGGGTGGTTTGGCCGATAGGATAGGTTCGCCCCCAGGTCGCTGCGCACTTCGTGTCGCGACTCCCACCCCCTGACCGGGGCAACACCGGCGGCCCGGCAAAGCCGGTTCCGCGGTGTTTCTGGAAGGTTTCAGTCTGGGCGGCCCGTGGTGTCCGGGTCGGGCACTTCGCCGATCACGCCGCGTGTCGTCGCGGCCTGCAACTCCAGCCAATCGCAAAACGCCTTGATCTCGGGCCGCATCGCGTTGCGCGGCCCGACGATGAGCCAGTACGCCATTGGAGAATCCATGCGGTGTTGCGGCAGCACTTCGATGAGGTCGCCGTTTGCCAGACTCTCGGAGATGAGCGAACTGCGCGCCAGCACCAGTCCTTGGCCGGTCAACGCGGCCTGCACCATCTGGTAGGCGTAGTTGAAGTAGAGCCAGCGTTTCGGCTGTGCACGATCGAGCCCGTGGATCTCGAACCAGCGGCGCCAGGTGAGCCATTCGAGGTGCGTCCGGTGCGCGTCGCCTGCCTCGATCAGCGCAAAGCGCGCGATGTCGCCCGGCGCCTTGATGGCCGCACCGCTCTTGAGGAGCCACGGGCTGGCCACCGGCGTCAGCGTTTCGCCAAAGAGCCGCACCGATCCGGCCGGCATGCTGGCCGGCGTGCCGTAGCGCAGCGCGATATCGACGTCGGCCATTTCGAGGTCGACGGCCGTGTCGGTGGCGTCGATGCGAATGTCGATGTCGGGATGGTCGCGCTGGAACGCTTCGAGGCGGGGAATAAGCCACATCGACGCGAACGAGGCGAAGGTGGTGAGCGAGACGCTCTTGCGGCCGGCGCTTTGCCGGATCTGCCGCACTGCGCCGTCGATGCGCGGCAACGACTGCTGGACCGACAGCAGCAGTTGCGCGCCTGCGCTGGTGAGTTCGACTGCGCGTGTATGGCGCAAAAACAGGCTGACGCCCACCTCTTCTTCGAGCGACTGGATCTGCCGGCTCACGGCCGATTGCGTCAGCGCCATCTCGTCGGCGGCGGCGCGGAAGTTGAGATGCCGCGCCACTGCCTCGAAGGCGCGCAGGTTGCCCGCGGAGATCGGCCGCGAGCGCAGGTGGGTTTGGGAGTGCTGCATGGCGATTGATGCGAAAACGGAATCAATAGGCTACCGCGTTTTCATTGGACCGCCAACGGGGCAAGGAAGATCATTCATTCCCGAATCGCGCTATTGATGTCAAGGCGCTTCGGCAACACCGTTCAGGAGAACACCATGTCCGCCACTTGCACCACGTCTTCGCTTTCGCCCCTGTCGCTGCCGGCCCGGGCCGCCGCAGTTCCGCCGGCCGTGCGCCGCGGTGCCTGGCAGCTTCCGGTCGGCCAGGCGGCCAGCCTCAAAGCAGCGAGCACGAGCGTGCTGCGGGTGCGCCAAGGCCGGGTCTGGGTCACACGCGATGCGACCGCCAAGTGGGGCAGCGAGGACGTCGTCCTTGCGCCGGGTGAGTCGATGACGGTGCAGGCCGGTCAGCGCATCGTGATGGAACCGTGGGACGGCTTCGGCGCGACCTACACCTGGGACGCCGCCACGACGCTGGCGGGTTGAGCGCCGAGTTGATCCGGCTCAGCCGCTGACGTCGAAGCCGGAGCGCAGCGCCAGAAAATGCGCCAGTGCTTCGGCGCCATCGAGTTCCCGTACGCCGGCCATCGCGCTCGGGCCTTCGATGTCGGCATAGCCCATGTCGAACCGCCGATAGCGGCGGGCATCGAGGGCGCCTTCGTACACCACTCGCACGTCGGTGTGCCGCGGGTCTTGGCCGATACGGTCCATCAGCCGCATCAGCTCGCGCGGCGGGCCTTCGATGTGCTGGCAAAAGCGCAGACCATCGAAGACCAGCAAGCCACTGATCTGGCGCACTGCGTTCCGGGCGCGCGCCTGTCCTACTAGTTTTCCGACGATGCCGGGTTCGAGGTCTGGCGCGAGAACGCTGCAATACAGGATTTCGTGAAGGTGGGTCATGGGATCGTCGAAGCGGGCGCAGTGTAGGTGGCCCATCGCGATCCTGAAATGTGAAAAGACACTCGCGTCGGCCCTATAGTGCGGGCGTGAAATTCGAGGACCTCTCCCATCCTGTTTTGCCGCCTCGCTCGCCGCGCCCGTGCGAGTCCTGCGTGTTGCGAAGCAGCACTGCGTTCGTGCTGCTGCCGCCCGAGGAACTCCGCACCATCGAAGATTTTCGGGAAGGCGTTCGCGTGGTCGACCCCGGGCGCCCGATCCTCGAAGAACATCAACGCGGCCGGCAGCTTTTCACGCTGTATTCGGGCTGGGCTTTTCGCTACAAGACCCTGAGCGATGGACGTCGGCAGATCCTCAACTTCCTGCTCCCCGGCGATTTCATCGGCTTGCAGGACGAATTCGCCGACGGCCAGACGCACGGCGTCGAGGCGGTGACCGGCGTCACCCTTTGCGCGTTCGCCAGAGAGCGCCTGTGGGATCTGTTTGCGACGCAGCCGCGCCTGGGCTACGACATCACCTGGCTGGCGGCCCGCGAAGAAAAGATGGTCGACGACAACCTCGTGACGGCCGGCCGGCGCAATGCGAGCGAGCGGATGGCAATGCTGCTCATGCACCTGTACCGCCGTGCCCAACGCGTCGGCATGGCGCACGACGGATCGATCGAATTTCCGTTCAACCAGCAACACATCGCCGATGCGCTGGGCCTTTCGCTGGTGCACACCAACAAGACCTTGCGGCGCCTGAGCCGGCTCGGCCTGCATGTGCTGGAGAACGGTCGTCTTCGCATCGTCGACCCATTGGCGCTCGAAACGCTCGGCGACTATTTCGAGCGGCCGATGCTGCCGACCCCGCTGATCTAGCGTCGACGGATCCCTCTATTTCGCGGCGAGGTCGCGAAGATCGGTCTCGTAGGCACGCAGCCGTTGCACGGCTTTCTGGCGTTGATCCGGCCGCGTGGCGTTGTGCAGCGTGGCGACGTACCGGCAGCCTTCTTCGAGCATGCCTTGCTGGTAGTCGCGCCAGGCGCCGGGGCGCGGCTCGGCAATGCGCTGCACATAGGAATGGATCACGGGCTGCGCGTCGGCGGCCGGAGTGTGTTCGGCATTGAACTTTCGGAGCAGCGCGAGCGCCTCTTGCTGGCGTTTGCGGCGCTCGGCGTCGACCCGCTTGGCGTCGAACATCGATTGCGCGGTAAGTTGCTTCAGCAGGTCGCGCTGGTCGTTGTCGAGCCGGCCGTAGAAGTCTTCGTTTTGATCCAGGAACTTGTCGTAGCGCTTTTCTTGCTGCTGCGCCGGCGTGCGGTCGGCCCAGTCCTTGACGTACTCGGCATCGTTCTTCGCGTATTTGCGCTCGAGCGTTTGCAGCTGCGCATCGCTCAGCGTGACGGCCAGCGCGGCACCGGGCGACTCGGCCCGCTCGGCCGCCGCCAGCAGGCGATTGCGGATGTCGGCCACCAGCTCGCACGCTTGCGCCGGGGTGATGTCGTCGGGCGCAAGCGCTTCCGCTTTTTGCAGCACGGCGATGATCTTCGGCAGCTCGGTTTCGCGATGCCAGGCGAGCAGCGCCGTGAGGTCGTCTTTGACCTTCGGCGTCTGGGCGCCGCTGAAGTCGACATAGCCGTCGAGCCACCAATACGCCACCTCGGGCAGGTTGTTGTAGGCCAGCTTGATCGCGCTGCAGCCGGCCAGCGCGGCACCGAGCGCCAGCGCCGCGATAATTCCGGCCATCCTGGCGCAACGCACTCGGTAAAAAAGACGCATGAATCAGATTCCGCAACAAGAGATCGACGAGCCGGTCGACGTCGTCGTGATGGCGGCCGGCCGCGGCACGCGCATGAAGAGCAGTTTGCCCAAAGTGTTGCACCGCCTGGGTGGGCGCGCACTGCTCTCGCATGTCATCCAGACGGCCGCTCGCATCGGCGCACGCAATGTGGTGGTCGTCACCGGCCACGGCGCGGCAGAGGTGGAGCAGGCCATCGGACAAAGCGACTCGGCGGTTCCGCTGCAGTTCGTGCGCCAGGTGCCGCAACTCGGCACCGGGCATGCGGTGCAGCAGGCGATGCCGGTATTGCCCGACGATGGCACGGTGCTGGTGCTCTCCGGAGACGTACCGCTGATCGGTGCCGATACCCTGCGCGCGCTGCTCGACACCAGTGCCGGCCGGCGACTCGCGTTGCTGACGATCGAATTCGACGACCCGACCGGCTATGGCCGCATCGTGCGCGATGTCGATGGCGAATCGGTGCAATGGATCATCGAACACAAGGACGCCACCGAAGAGCAGCGCGCGATTCGCGAGGTGTACAGCGGCGTGATGGCCGTGCCGGCCCGGCTGTTGAAAGACTGGCTGGCGCGGCTCGACAACCGCAATGCGCAGGGCGAGTTCTATCTGACCGACATCGTGAAGCTGGCCGCCATCGACGGCGTGCCGGTGGTGGCGCAACTTACGACCGACGCACTGCAAGTGGCGGGCGTCAACAGTCCGACGCAACTGGCCGCGCTCGAACGCGCCTGGCAGCTTCGCCAGGCTTCGACCCTGATGGAGGCCGGCGTGCGCCTGACCGACCCGGCGCGTTTCGATCTTCGCGGCACGCTGTTCTGCGAGGCCGACGTGGAGATCGACGTCAACTGCGTGTTCGAGGGCGCGGTGTCGCTCGGCGCGGGCGTGCGCGTCGGCGCCAATTGCGTGATCGCCAATGCGCGCATCGACACGGGGGCGGTGATCCATCCCTTCACGCACATCGACGGCGAGAAGATGGGCGTGACGGTCGGCGCCGGCTCGCTGATCGGTCCGTTCGCGCGCTTGCGGCCGGGCGCGCGGCTGGGGACGGACGTGCACATCGGGAATTTCGTCGAAGTCAAGAATTCGACGCTGGCGGCCGGTGCCAAGGCCAATCACCTGGCGTACCTCGGCGATGCGACCGTCGGCGAGCGCGTCAACTACGGCGCCGGGAGCATCACCGCCAACTACGACGGCGCCAACAAACACCGGACCATCATCGGCGACGACGTGCACGTGGGCAGCAACTGCGT
>JAQGMP010000257.1 GCA_028292285.1 Variovorax sp.
TGCCGGCGGTCGGGTTGGCTTCCATCAGCTTGACCATCGAGGTCAGGCAATCGCCGCTCATCACGGAGTCGGCGTCGAGCACGACCATGTAGCGGTAGTCCTTGCCCCAGCGGCGGCAGAAGTCGGCGACGTTGCCGGCCTTGCGGTGCGTGCGGCGGGTGCGCAGGCGGTAATAAACCTCGACTAGCGGCTGGTTCGGGCTGGTGGCGAGTGCGGCGCGGAGGTCTTCCCAGGCGGCGCGTTCGGCAGCAGCGGTTTCGGGCGTGTAGCTGTCCGAAAGAACGAACACGTCGAACTGCTTGGCGTGGCCCGTGGCAGCGACCGATTCGCACGTGGCGCGCAGGCCGGCGAACACCGTCGACACGTCTTCGTTGCAGATCGGCATGATGATCGCCGTGCGGGCTTCGGGGCTCATCGAATGGCCCGCGACCTGCTTGACCGACAGCGAATGCTTGTCGCCCTTGACGGAAACATAGAAGCCCATGAGCGCCGTCACGAAGCCGGTCACGACCCAGCCGGACAGCAGGCCGTACAGGCCGATCTGGCCGTACTCGAGCCAGACGTTGTCGTAATCGGGCTGGATGCGGGCGAACAGCGTCGAGGCGATCACCGTGCTGATCAGCGTCAGCAGCATGAAAGCGAGGCGGCGCTGCTTGGCGGCACGTTGCCAGGGCTGCGTCACTTCGGCTTGCTTGTCTTCTTGCGACGCCTTGCGGACGCCACCGGCGCCCAGCTTGACCAGCGTGGCGGTGCCGACGCTGTTCCAGAAGCCGCGCCAGGGGCGGGGCGTCATGGAACCGCGGTTGACCGGCGGTGCCGTCACGGCGTTGGGATGGCGCTCTTCGCGCAGGTCGCTGCGCTGCGAAACGACAACGTCAGCGTCGATGGACGCAAGGACGTCGCTGTCGGCCAGCACGCGCAATTGGGAGAAATCGTTCGGTTTCATGGTTACCTCAAGAGCGTTGCTTGTCGAGGGAAGCGATGTCGCCAATTGCCGGAAAGCGTTTGAACACGCAATCCGGGGCGGCACCGTGGGCCGCGTCGAAGGCGCCGAGTTGCTGGCCCGCGGCACGAGGCCGTGAGAGGGAAAACTGTTTTTGACGGACGCCGTCGCGCTGCTGGCGCAGTGCGAAAGAGGGGCTGTTTTGTGCTGTCATGCCTCTACAGGGGCAAACCCTGTGCCAGCATGAAAAAATCGTTGTGTGTCAACGACTTGCGTCAGTTCAAGGCCGTTTATTTGTGTATCGAGCCGGCCGCATGCTCGAAAACCCTCCTTTTTGTCGCCGAATCCCGACAGACCCGCAGGCCCGTTAAAAAATTCTCAACAAAATCAACGGCTTAATTGCGTCGCTAGTTTGCGACAGGGTCACCGGGGGTCGGCGACACGTCGGCTTTGAAGTGGCCCGGCGTGAGTTCGTGCTTTTGCAGCAGCCGATAGAACTCGGTCCGGTTCCGGTCGGCCAAACGGGCCGCATCGGCCACGTTGCCATCGGTCAGTTTGAGCAGCCCGACCAGGTAATCGCGCTCGAATCGCTGCTTGGCCTCGGCGTAGGTTTGCACTTCCACGCTCGGCACGCGCAGCGCGCGCTGAACCAGCGACAGCGGAATGAGCGGCGAGCTCGACAGCGCACACACCTGCTCGACGACATTGAAAAGTTGCCGCACGTTGCCCGGCCACGATGCGGTCGTCAGCGCCTTCAGCGCTTCCGGTGCGAAGCCGGAAAGCCGCTTGCCGTACTTGACCGACAAACGCTGCAGAAAGTGGTTCGCGAGCAGTGGAATGTCTTCGCGGCGCGCGCTCAGCGGCGGCAGCGTCAACGTCACCACGTTCAGGCGGTAGTAAAGGTCTTCCCGGAACTGATGGGCCGCCATCGCCGCATCGAGGTCGCGGTGCGTCGCAGAAATGATGCGCACGTCGACTTCGATCGACTGGCTGGCGCCGAGCGGGCGCACGGCACGCTCCTGCAGCACGCGCAGCAGCTTGACCTGCAGGGCGGGCGGCATGTCGCCGATCTCGTCGAGCAGCAGCGTGCCGCCGTCGGCCTGCTGAAACAGGCCTTTGTGGTTGGCCACCGCGTCGGTGAAGGCGCCTTTCATGTGGCCGAACAGCTCGCTCTCGAGCAGTGCTTCGGGGATCGCGCCGCAATTGACCGCGACGAATGGCCTGGACGCGCGCGCGCTGGCCCGATGGATGGCACGGGCCAGCAGTTCCTTGCCTGCGCCGCTGTCGCCGCGCAGCAGCACGCTGGCATCCGACTGCGCGATCATCCGGGCCTCGGCCAGCACTTCCGACATGCGATTGCTGCGGCTGACGATTTCGGCTCGCCAGCTTTCGTCGCCGCCGCCCTTGCTGGTCGGCGTGGCAGGCGAGCCCAGTGCCAATGCCTGCGCGATTTTTTCGAGCAGTTCGCGACCGTCGTAGGGCTTGGTCAGATAGGTGAACACGCCGCGCGCAGTGGCCTCCACGGCATCGGGAATGGTTCCGTGCGCAGTCAGTAAGATCACCGGCAGCGTCGGGTGGCGCTTTCTGATTTCATCGAACAGCGCCAAACCGTCGCGGCCCGGCAAGCGCACATCGCTCAACACCAGTTGCGGGTGCTCGATTTCAAGCTGCGTCAGCGCCGACTCGGCCGACGTCACCGCCGTCACCTGGTAGTTCGAAGAGGCCAGCCGCATCGACAGCAGGCGCAGCATGTCCGGGTCGTCGTCGACCACCAGCAGCTTGGCGCCGGTCGGCTTGGCGGGAGGCGCTTCGGTCATGGTGTCAGTCGGTGTCGGTCGATGTCGATCAGGGCGCGGGCCGGGCGCCATTGCCGGAATTGATCGGAGGTGCCGCGGCGCCGGTCGGCGAGCCGGAACCGGTGGCAGCGCCAGCGGCCGGCCTTGCGAAGCTGCGTTCGATGGCGCGCAGCGCCTCGATGCGATCGTTGAGCTGGTCGATGCGGCGCTGCGCGTCGCGCAGCTGTGCGACCTGGCGGTCGCGGTCGTCCTCGACGCGGCGCTGCTCGTTGTAGCGCGACGCCAGCGTGCGGGCGAGCGGCTGAAGCGGCTTCGCGTCCGACGTGTTGCTGGTTGAAACCCGCTGCAGCAAGCCCAGGGCGCGTGCCAGGTCGGCCGGCACGCGCGTTTGCGCCAGCACCAGCGCGGTCTGCATCTGCGCGGTGGGCGAGTCGCCCGGATCGCCGATGCGCTGCAGTTCGGCCGACAGCTCCCCGCCGTTCATGCCGCGCACCTTTTCGCCGTATTGCAGCATCGCTGCCACCGGCCCCTGGGTGATGAGCGTGAAAATCGACGCCGGCTGGGTCGCCGGCGGTGTCGGTTCGACCTCGACCGGCATCACGGCCGGCGGCGACGGTGGCGCAGTGTCGTGCGGCGGGGGAGCGGCGTCTGCGTTCGCGCTGGCCGGGGCGGGAGCCTGCTTTGGCGGAACGGTGCAGCCGGCCAGCCACAGCGGTGCTGCCAGCGCGAAGGTCATCATCAAGGCGGCGGCGGACCTGCGGGCGATCGAAAAAGACATGGTTCGGAGACGGCGCGTGAGAACGTGCAAAACGAAGGGGCGAATTGGAGATACGAGGTGGAGAAGCGAGGCGTGAAGACAGGGGCTGAATACCGGCGTGGCGTCAGACGGTCAGCGGCAACTCGATGCGAAAGCGGGCGCCGGGGCCATCGGGCAGCAGGGAGATGCGGCCACCATGAGCTGCAATGTACTCCTGCACGATCGAAAGTCCGATGCCCGTGCCTTTGACCGCATGCTCCGGCTGCCGTTCGCCCCGAAAGAACGGCTCGAATACGCGGTCGCGATCGCCCGGCGCGATGCCGGGGCCGGCGTCGCCGATGTCGATTCGGGCCGCTTCAGGCGTGCTGGACACCTCGATGGCGATGGTGCCGCCCCGGCTCGAAAAGCGGATGGCGTTCGACAACAAATTGGCGATGGCGGTGCCGAGTTTGACCGGGTCGACCGTGATGCTGAGCGGCTCGCCGGTGGCGCGCA
>JAQGMP010000269.1 GCA_028292285.1 Variovorax sp.
CGGTGAGGATCGCCTTGTGCCGCGGCAAGGACAGCGCATGCGTGTTGGGCAGCTTGCTGCTGAGCTTGATCGATTCGCGCAGCGCCAGCGACAGCATGTTGCCGATGTAGGCCAGCAGGTCGTTGCCCGTCGCCTCGGCGATGCGGCGATGGAATGCCAGGTCGGGCTCGAGCAGTTCTTCGGTGGTCTTGGCGGCTTCCATGCCCGCGTAGGCCTCGGCCACGCCCTGGAGGCTTTCGTCGCTCGCCACCTTGGCTGCGAGTGCCGCCACTGCGGGCTCGAAAATCCGGCGCACCGTCAGCAAGGTCTCGACGAACTCGGGTTGCGGCTTGGCCTGGATCAGCCAATACAGCACGTCGGGATCGAGCAGATGCCATTCGTTGCGCGGCCGCACGATCGCTCCCGCGCGCTGCCTGGAGAGCACGAGCCCCTTGGCGACGAGCACCCGCGTCGCCTCGCGCAGCACCGGCCGGCTGACGTCGTAGGTGGCGCACAGCGAGGCTTCGATCGGCAGACGGTCGCCGGGCCGGTACTCGCCGGAGACGATGCGCATGCCCAGATCGCGGACGATCTGCGAGTGCATGCTTTTGCGGTCCGGCGGTTGGTGATAGCCGGGGGCGCTGTGGGAACCTTTCATTTCGGCGGCAATTCGTACGGGTGTTGCGACCGCCATAGGATAGTCAACTGCCGAACCGGTCATGCCGCTGCCTCAGGACGACTTCGCGCTGGTCGTCACGATCACGTTCCATGAGCCAGGCTTGAATTTGGCCGTCACGACGTGGCCTTCGATCTCGACGCGCGTGTTGGCCTGGGGCGCGACGTTGTCCGGCGCGTCCGCGGTGTTGGTCGCCTTCATGTCGGCGTGGTAGAGCTCCGATGCCTCGACCAGTCTTTGCTGGTCGCCCAGGCCGCGCAGGTCGATCGTGATTTCCTGGTCTTCGCTCAGGTGGCGGTTCAGCGCGAAGATGGCCGTCTGGCCGGTGGCGTCGTCGTGCAGCACGCAGGCGCACAGGTACGACACTTCCGGGAAAGTCTTGGCCTTGTAGCTCGGCGATGTGATCACCGGCCGCAGCACCTTGCCGTGCGCAAAGCGCGAGGCTTGCGCGAACGGATGAAAGATGGTCTGGCGCCAGGCGGCACCGCCCGGCTCCGTCATGATCGGGCCGATCACATTGACCAGTTGCGCGATGCACGCGGTCTTGACGCGATCGGCGTTGTTCATCATCACGATGAGCGCGCCACCGACAGCCAATGCGTCTTCGTGGTTGTAGACCTCTTCGATGAGCCGTGGTGCTTCGGGCCAGCCCGGTTTGCGCCGGTCTGTCATGGTGCGCGCCTTGTACCAGACGTTCCATTCGTCGAACGACAACATGATCCGCTTGTGCGAGTGCTTGCGCGCCGCGACGCTGTCGGCCACTGCGACGATCTCCTTGATGAAGAGGTCCATCTGGTCGATGTTGCCGAGAAACTCCGCCGTCGAGTCGTGCGGATTCTCGAAGTAGGCGTGCAGCGAAATGAAGTCGACGTTGTCGAAACAGTGGTCGAGCACCGTGTCTTCCCACTTGCCGAAAGTCGGCATGTCGTGCTTGGACGAACCGCAGGCCGCGAGCACGACCGAAGGATCGACCAGGCGCATCAGCTTGGCGGTTTCCTGCGCGATGCGGCCGTACTCGTCAGCTGTCTTGGCGCAGATCTGCCATGGGCCATCGAGCTCATTGCCGAGGCACCAGAACTTGATGTCGTGCGGCTTTTCATAGCCGTGCTCCTTGCGCAAGTCCGACAACGCCGTGCCGCCCGGATGGTTGCAGTACTCCAGAAAGTGCCGCGCTTCGTCCGGCCCGCGCGTGCCGAGGTTGACTGCGAACATCGGCTCCACATCCACCGCATGGCACCAGTCCATGAACTCGTTGGTGCCGAACTGGTTGGTCTCGGTCGACGACCAGGCAAGGTCGAGCCGCGCAGGCCGCTTGTCTTTCGGGCCGACGCCGTCTTCCCAGTTGTAGCCAGACAGGAAGTTGCCGCCCGGATAACGCACGATCGTTGGCCCAAGCTCGCGCGTCAACGCCATGACGTCGCCACGGAAGCCGCGCTCGTCGGCCGTCGGATGGCCCGGCTCGTAGATGCCGGTGTAGACGCAGCGGCCCATGTGTTCGACGAAAGTGCCGAACACGCGGCGGTCGAGTTCGGAGATGACGAAGTCGCTGTCGACGACGAGGCGGGTGGAAATCATGTCTTGCTTGAATGAATGGAAAAAGCGGGAGGAAAGATTCGACGCGCCGCGTTCAGCGCACCGAATCGAGCAGTTTGTTGACGCGCGTCTCGGCCGCGTCTTCGGTCTGCTGCACGGTCTTCTTGCTGAGCTGCATGGTGATCAGCTCTTCGCTCAGGGCCTGTTGCACGGCAGCGGCACGTGGCACGTTGTGCGCCAGCCCGCGGCCGATGGTCGAGATCTCGATGATCTTGTCGCGCATCGGCAGCCCCTTGAATTCGGCACTGTCGTAGACCTTCTTGTTGGCCGGCAGATGCCCGGTGCGGGACCATTCGAATTCGTTGTCCCACAGGAACTTGAGGAAGGTCAGCGCGGCCTTCTTGGTCTTCTCATCCTTGGTGCCGCCCTTGAGCATCACCCAGGCATGGCCGTCGGCAAAGGTGGCGCGCTTGGCGAACAGCTGCGGAAACGGAATCACGAGGTAGCCGTTGTGCGCAGGCGAATCGGCCTTCTCGGAAGCAGCCATGTAGTCGTCGATGCGCCAGGTGCCGGTGAGTGCGACGGCTGCGTCACCCTTGAACCAGGCCTGATTGACGGCACCGGAATCGATGCCCGGCACCACCAGGCCTTCGTTGTAGAGCGTGCTCATCAGCTCCAGGATGGCGGTCACGTCCGGCGTGTGCATGTTGATGTGCGGCTTGGCGCCCGCCGTGAACAGGCTGCTGTTCTGCTGGAACATCATCGAGAAGAAGGTCCAGGTGTTGGTCGGCACGCTGCCGGATGTCGGCCACGCGAAGTAGGCCTTGCCGGTGACCTGCTTGTACTTGCGCGCCTGGGCCAGCAATTCCGCCGGTGACTTGGGAATCTGCACCGAGCCGTCGGCGTTGGTCAGCCCGGCCTTTTTCAGCAGGTTGGTGTTGATGTGCCAGAGCCACGACCAGGTGTCGAACGGCAGGCCGTAGGTCTTGTCGTTCATCGTGACGCCCGCCTTGGCGGTGTCGGTGAATTCGGCCGGCGTGATGCCGACCGTCTTGAGGTCGGCGTCGATCGGGTCGATCAGCTTGCGATTGACGTAGTCGCCGATCGACGACTGGTGCATGACGGCGATGGTCGGCACGTCGCGCGCGACGATGCGCGAGGTCAGCTGGTCGTAGTAAGGACCCCATTCGGCGATCTGCGGCTTGACGACGATGTTGTCCTTGTTGGTCGCATTGAACTTGTTGACCAGCGTGGTGATGACGCCGCACTCGCCGCGCGCTGCACGCACGTCGACCGACTTGCCGAAATCGGCCTCGCACGCGCCGAAGAAGCGCGCGAGCGTGATCTCGGTCTTGTCCTGCGCCTGCACGGGCTGCAGTGCCGCGGCGGCCAATGCGACCGCTGCGGCGGCCTGGAAGATGCTGTTCTTGATCATGGATTTGTCTCCGGATGGGTGGGTGTCGAGTTGATTTCGAAGTGATGCCGGGTCGCGCTCAGCGCACGGCGTCGAGCAGTTTGTTCACGCGCGATTCGGCGGCGTCCTGCGTGTCTTTCAATGGCTTCTTGCTGGTCATCATGTTGCCGATCTCCTGGTCCACCGCGATCTCGATGGCGCGCTGGCGTGGAATCGAGTGCGGCATGCCGCGCCCGATGGTGGAGATCTCGACGATGTTGCTGCGCATCGGAAGCGCCTTGAACTCTGCGCTGGCCAGCGCCGTCTTGTTGGCCGGCAGGTGCCCCGTGCGCGCCCATTCGACATCGTTGTCCCAGAGGAACTTGAGGAAGGTCAGCGCGGCCTTCCGGCTTGCTTCGTCCCTGGTGCCGCCTTTGAGCATCACCCAGCTGTGGCCGTCGGCAAACACGGCCTTCTTGTCGAGCAGCTTCGGAAACGGATAGACCGCATAGCCCTTGCTGAGCGGGGTGTCGGCCTTCTCGGACTGCGCGACGAAGTCGTCGATCTTCCAGGTGCCCACGACCACCACGCCGGTCTCGCCGTTGACGAAGGCCTGATTGGACGCGCCGTAGTCGAGGCCGGTCATGACCAGGCCTTCGGCGTACATCTGGTTCATCAGGTTCAGTGCCTTGGTGGCCTGCGGCGACTTCATGTCGAGTTGCGGTTTGGCGCCGCCCTTGAACAGCTCCGCGCCGTTCTGTTGGTAGAACAAGGTCAGGAAGGTGCGCATGTTGGGCGACGTCGTGTTGACCGTCGTCCACGAAAAGTACGGCTTGCCGGTCGCCTGCTTGAACTGGCGCGCCTGCGCCAGAAGTTCTTCCGGCGTGCTGGGAATCACCGGCGTGCCGTCGGCCTTGGTCAGGCCCGCCTTCTTCATCAGGTTCAGGTTGAAGTGCCAGAGCCATGCCCAGGTGTCGAACGGCAGCGCGTAGGTCTTGCCGCCGAAGCTGGTGCCGGCCTTGGCGTGGTCGCTGAACTGCGAGGTGTCGATGCCCGCCGACCTGAAGCTGTCGTCCATCGGCTCCAGCAGTTTGCGATTCACGAAGTCGCCGAGCGACGACTCGTGCATGACCGCGATGGCCGGCACGTCACGGGCGACGATGCGGGCCGTGAGCTGGTCGTAGTAAGGGCCCCACTCCGCGATCTGCGGCT
>JAQGMP010000286.1 GCA_028292285.1 Variovorax sp.
TCGGCCAATTGCTCACAAAGGGAGGTTGCAGCCGTTACAACAGACTTTGCAAGCTGCCCAGGATCAAAAGTCAGGGGTGCGGATTTCATGATTGGCGGAGTTCTCGCTGCTCAACGCCAGCAGGCGCGCAAGGGATCCAATTGACGCTTCCGGGCGACTAGAACGTCATCCGGTTGTTTTTCAGTTCTCGCCGACCCAAAATTCCAAGTTAGATAAATTGGTCGACCGACCAGATTCTCAGCTGGTTCTGCGTCTGAATTGCCCGGGTAAACCCGTGGATCGCAGACTTTTAGATGCCGGTGCAGCCCGTGAAAGCACGATGGCATACTGACTGGATGAACCCCATCGCAGCTGTCCTGCCGACGCCCCTATCCAACGGGGATGCAGCGCCGGTCAGGTCGCGCGAACGAATCATGGACGTGGCCGAGGAGCTCTTTGGTCAACTGGGCTTCGAGGCCACTTCGACGCGCAGCATTGCGTTGAAGGCGGACGTGAAGCTGGGCACGGTGCACTATCACTTCGCCAGCAAGCGGCAGCTATTCCTCGAAGTCTTCATGCGCCGTGGGCAGCCGTTGGCGGCGGAACGCATGCGACTGCTTCAGGAGGCGCGCAAGCAGTGGCCCGACGGCCCGATCCCGCTTGTCGAACTGATCAGGCGCCTGTTGTCTCCCCTTGTACAACTGGCGCTCACGCCCGAAGGCGCAGCGTTCGTGAACTTGAATGCACGCCTGACCTCGGAGCCACCCGATCTCGCGCAGGAAGTACGCAACCGACTTCACAACGAGATTGCGCCGCACTTCGTATCGGCCTTCCGCGAAGCGCTGCCTCACCTCCCGGATGAAGTGGTGTATTGGCGCATTTACCTCATGACAGTGGTCAGCACATTTACGATGTTGAAGAGTGAGCGGCTGAGCTTCATGTCAGGCGGCAAATACGACTCTGACGACTTGCAGACGGCGATGAAACAGATGATCCCATTTATTGAAGCCGGACTTCGTGCGCCGCTGCCCTAAGGGCGCGCCATCGCCATCCATTGGCGAGCCTGTCGTTGCTGACGCAATTTTGGACCAGCGAAACCGCCAAGTGCAAATCCAAAATTGATCAGGGAGTTTCACTGATCTGCCGAGGTTTTTAGCAAGGTATTCAAGTTAATCACCATGAACATAACTGCCAAGGTCAGGCGCATGAGACCGCGCAACCAACTCTCTCTCAACTAGATAGCAAAAATAAAGTCGCTGTGCGGCCTGACCAACCCGGAGCATCCGGTTGACAGCAGCCCGAATAGGCTCGAGCCATTTAGGTTCTCGCATCGTCATCGTGATCGTTGCTGCAGATGTCGCCATGGCCTTGCCTGTGAGCTCGTGGGCGATTTTTTTGCAATAATATTTATGTTAAATGAAAGCTATCGACTAGGCATAGACAATAGCTTTTAGGCAATGGTGCTAACAATGGTCGCTGCGCCCGCAACGCGCGCGGCATAACATGTCCCGATGCACCACCTTCGCCGCGTTGCCCCGTAACATGCTTTCAGTGCATCGCTTCGTCGATACCTCACCGAAAGCGATTCTCGCCATGCAAAGCCCCCCGTCACTCCTTTCTCGCGTGCTGTTGTGCTTGGTCATTGCCATCGGTTTGACGGCATGCGCCTCCCCCACCCAAAGATTCGCGAAGATCGTGGCCAGCCCGGACCGCAGCGCCGCAGACCGGACGAACGACCTGCGCCGCCACCCGGGCGAAATGCTTTCGTTTATCGATCCGCAGCCTGGCTGGACAGCACTCGATGTGAGTACCGGTGGCGGGTACACCACCGAACTGCTTGCGCGTGCCGTCGGCCCGTCGGGTCGGGTCTATGCGCAGATGCAACCTCGCGACCCTGGCCGGCCAGTGCCCCTGCCGGCTGCAGCAGAAGGAGGCGGCATGGCCAGTCCGCCTTCTGCTGCGCCTCGTGTCCAGCGCACGACGGTCGAGGTGCTCGCGGATCGCACGCAGAGCATGGCGGCCGGAGGAGTTTCTGCCGCGCCTATCGTCTACGTGGGCCAGCGCTTCGACGACCCGGTCCCGCCGGAAGTGGCAGACGGGAGGCTCGACCTCGTGACACTGATGTTCAACTATCACGACTTCGGCTTCATGGGCGTCGATCGCGAAAAGATGAATCGCGCGCTGTTCCGGGCCCTGAAACGAGGCGGCGTCTTTGTAGTGGCCGACCACGCCGGCCGTCCCAATACTGGCATCTCGGAATCCGGAACCCTGCACCGGGTAGAGGAGTCATTCCTGCGCCGTGAAGTCGAAGCGGCGGGCTTCAGACTGGCGGACGAAGGCAACTTCCTGAGGAACCCCGCCGACCCAAGGGACCGCAACACGCCGGAGCCTCCCCAGCCCAAGGACGAGTTCGTCCTGAAGTTCATCAAGCCCTAGGCCAGCCTATAGAGATGCCTGAATGAGGGATGACGGCAACAGCTTGCGGGCTGCGCCGGGACGGCACTACAGCGCGCAGTCGAGATGGCCCGCAGGCCCGGTCCTATTGCAGGCTTGGTGCCGAGTGCTGCGCCTGGCGTTCCAGCGCACCAAGCGTCCAGACCTTCGCCACGCTTTGAAGAATCAGCGCTTCCCGCTTCGCGCCTTCCGGGTCAGCCCGGTCATCGATCACCACCATCAACGGCAGCGTGTCGTTCGCGTGCGCGCCGTGGATGTCTACCAGCCGCCGCAGGACCGCGCTGGCCGAATTCACATGAGGGTTCGCAACAGCCACACCTGTACCGTCGAACAGGAAGTCGAGCTTGTGCGTCTTGCCTGAAATCCCGGTGAAGGATGGGCCGAGGTCAAGCAGTGCTTCCGGCTTCCACGCCATGAGGGCTGAGGCGACTTCGTCTACCAGCAGGCTCAGATCGCCCGACACGCCGTCCTGATCTTTCTCCCACCGGCACAGTTCCAGCATGGTGCCGATGTACCGGGAGAAAGCTGAGGGCGCTTCTGCGAGCGGCGCCCACGCCTCGATGTCGCCGTCTTCGCTGAAGGCGGTACCGTGGGCGTCGGCGGCAGTCGAAATGAACCGGGCGTGCTTCCGGTTTTCCAGCCGCACGCCCCGGCCGATGAAGTGCATGACGGCCTGGCCGTCATCGAAGAACCGGACCTGCCCATTCCGGACTTGCACGAACACCGGCACCGCATCGCCATCGGCAAACCTGAACGGCGTGCTGATGAGCGAGACCTCGCCGCCCGCGTCGAGCGCGTGGCAGTCAAATCCCAGCAGTGTGGTCAGGTGATCGCAGATCATGATTTCAGTTCGAAGGCTTCCGGGTCAGTGATCGGGGGCACAAATGTGACGCTGATACCGGCGCAGAAGCGTGCCAGTATCTGCTCAAAGTCTTCGTTCAGCCACGCCGCCGGGCTGTATTCCCTACGGTCGCCGATGCGTTCGTGAAGCTGATCGTGCTGGTTCTGGGGCTTGTGGTTGACGGCACTAAGGTGCAGTTGATAGACCCGTTCGCGGGCGCCGAACCGGAGCCTGAACAGCGTGAATTTGAAGGCGCGCAGTTTGGTGGTGGGCGACCGCGAGACGGCAAGTACCACCTGAAACCCGCCATAAGAGCCGTCCGCTTCTATCAGGCCGCACTCCATGGTTGAGAGTCCCCTGACCATCGTGCTGTGCACCCATGCCGGCGCGTCTTCGCACAGCCGGGGTTGCGATACCAGTTCCTTCGCTTCCGAGTACGACAGGTCATTCATGCGCGGACGGGCGAGTGTGCATTTGCGCCGCAGTATGCCCCAGCGTCCGGTCCCACCCGCCAGCGCGTCAGGCGGGCGCTGGGAAGACTTTCTGCGCGGGGTGATGCTGGTAGGCAGGTAGGGGTGCGGGGCGTCAGTGCGATCGGTATCCATTGCCGCTTCGCTGCTGCTGGGTGGATACGGCAAAGCATCTTCCCGAAAGTGGATACGCCGCGGATACGACGGCGGAAACGAAAAAGGCCGCTATCGCATTGATAGCAGCCTTTCCAGGACTGGCGAGGGGTAAATGGTGGGACGTGCGGGGGTCGAACCCACGACAAACGGATTAAAAGTCTGTCCCGCTCTGGGTCTTAGGCTTGGCACGCGGGCGCTTTGTTTTGCTGGCCTTCTTCGTGGCAGCCAGTACCTCGGCGAGCAGGCCATGGGAAAGTTGGTGCGCCGCCTTTTCTTCCAGCAATGTTTGATGCACGTCATCCAGCCGCTGTTGCAAAGCCTCGGCTTGGGATTGAGCCTGCACCAGCCGCGTCGACTGAACACCCAGTTGATCCCGCAATTCGCGCTCCATCTGCTGTGTCGCCTGCTGCGTTTCCCCCAGCATCCGACGCCCAGCCTCCAAGGTCTGCGAAGCAGCCTCCTCGCTCTGAATGCGCTGCTGCCGTTCCCGGGCAAGACTGGATCCCAGTTGCTTGGCCTCCTGCCGGGCGCGATCGACGTCCTCCAGCATCCGCCGCTCTTGTGCAGTGTGTCGCTCGATCGCGTCTCTCAGATCCTGATCGCGCACGACCAGGGCCGCAGCATGCTCCTGTCGCAGCCGCTCGGTTGCAGCCTGCGCCTCGACGAGCAGCGCATTGAGCCTGGCCACTTCCCTGGCCGCAGCTTCGCGTTGCCTGAGCCCTTCAGATGCCAGTGCCGTGACCTGATGCTCCAGCGCCTCCCTCGCCTGCTGAGAAGACGCTAGCGCCTGGTCCAGACTGGCACGCGTCTCTGTAAAAGCCGTCTCGCGCTGGGCAAGCTCCACTTCCTTGCCTTCAAGTGCGTTCCCCTTGATTCTCAACGCGTCGCGCGCCGCCGTCAGTGCCGCCTCCTGCGACTGCTCCGCCTCGCGCCGCGCAGTCTCCCAAAGCAGCCGCATCGCATTGCGCACGCTCACCGGCACCCCGTCTGCATCGTTGCCGGCAGGCGGCGCTGCCCCTCCAACGATCCTTTGGCTCAAGGATCCAAACCATCGCTCGAGCATCGGACTGACCGTATTGGGCGAGCCCCGGCCAATCTGCTGCCGCACCCTTTCAATCGTTGGCCTCAGCCCTTTGGACAGCAGTACATCGGCCGCTCCCCAGACATCGGCTTCCTGGACTCCCCTGCCCGACCGGATATCGCGGATTTCGCTCATGGTTTGACCCTCGTACTTTTGAAATGCGGACATCGCTTTTCGGCCATTTATTACCCTCGATAAGCGATAGTTACCGAGACCCATCAATGTACTATGTAGCAAATCATACATCCCACATAGGATCAAAGCCATGAAGCCGTCTTCCGAGAATCAGCCGCCGATCGCAAGCCTGCTGGCGCTGCCGGAACGCCGGCCGGTGCTGGATCCCGCGGTGCTGACGGAAACCGCGGAACGGGCTGCGCGTGCGCTTTTGCGTCAAGGCGAGTCGGCGAACACGCGGATGTCGTATGGCTCGGCCATGCGCTACTGGGCGGCCTGGTACGCGGCGCGCTTCGGTAGCGCCTTGAGCACACCCGTGCCGGTGCCCGTGGTGATCCAGTTCATCGTCGACCATGCGTCCCGGACCAGTGAGGACGGCGGGACCTTGATCAGCGAATT
>JAQGMP010000304.1 GCA_028292285.1 Variovorax sp.
CCCTCGCGAAACGGCGAAGAACGAAGGCCCGTCGCCCCGTCCGACACGACGCAAAGCCAGGGCAACGTGGTGGCGGTGCCGATGCGGGTCCAGCCGCCGCCGAGCCAGCGCGACACGCCGCGCAACGACGATTCGGTCGCGTCGCCGCCGATTCCATCGAGCGAGGACGGCGATTTCTGGCACGCCACGGTGGGCCAGATGGTCGCGGCCGAGGCCGTGACCGCGTTGACGCGAGAACTCGCATTGCAGTCGCAGCTGGTGGCGCGCGACATCGACCAATGGCTGCTGCGTGTCGAGCGCGAATCGCTCAACCAGGCATCGACCCGCGACAAGCTGCAAGCCGCGCTGGCTGCGCTCGGGCATGGCGTTGCCATCTCGATCGAAATCGGCGTGGTCATCGACAGCCCGGCGCGCCGCAACAAACAGGTTGCGGAGGCGCGCCAGCGTGCGGCCGAAGAGGCGATCAACAGCGACCCCGACGTGCAGGCACTGATGCGCGATTTCGACGCGAAAATCGTTCCCGGAACCTTGCGGCCGGCGTAGCCGTCTCACCGGACTCGCAGTCATTCGCCCCCTATATTCCATTCCAACCAACAGGATCAAACGATGTTCAACAAAGGACAACTTGCCGGCCTCATGAAGCAGGCGCAGGCGATGCAGGACAACCTCAAGAAGGCCCAAGACGAACTGGCCACGATCGAGGTCGAAGGCGAGTCGGGCGCGGGGCTGGTCAAAGTGCTGATGACGTGCAAGCACGACGTCAAGCGCATCACCATCGACCCGAGCCTGCTGGCCGACGACAAGGACATGCTCGAAGACCTCGTGGCCGCCGCCTTCAACGCCGCAGTGCGCAAGGCCGAAGAAACCAGCGAGCAGAAGATGGGCAAGCTCACCGCCGGCATGCCCGGCTTGCCGCCCGGCATGAAGCTGCCGTTTTGATGCAGCTCCGCGAAGCCGGAAGGCCGGCATCCGGTGGCTGATTCCAGCTCGCTCGACGCGCTGGTCGATGCGCTGCGCCGGCTGCCGGGCGTTGGCGTCAAGTCGGCCTCGCGCATGGCATTTCACCTGCTGCAGCACGATCGTGAAGGCACTCAGCTGCTCGCACGCGCCTTGCAGCAGGCCGCCACCGAGGTGCGGCACTGCGACCGTTGCAACACCTTCACCGAGGCCGCCATTTGCAGCGTGTGCCTCGATGCGCGGCGCGATGCCACCAAGCTGTGCGTGGTCGAAACCCCGGCCGACCAGGCCGCGCTGGAGCGCACCGGCGCGTTTCGCGGCTACTACTTCGTGCTGATGGGCAAGCTCAGTCCGCTCGACGGCATCGGACCGAAAGACATCGGCTTGCAAAAGCTGTTCGACCGCGCGCTCGACGGCGCGGTGAGCGAGGTGATTCTCGCTACCAACTTCACGGCCGAGGGCGAGGCCACGGCGCATGTCATCGGCGAGGCGCTCAAGCAGCGCGGCTTGCGTGTGACGCGGCTGGCGCGCGGCGTGCCTGCCGGCAGCGAACTCGAATACGTCGACCTCGGCACCATCGCGCACGCGCTGGTCGACCGGCGCTGACGGCATCAAAAACACAAAGAAAAATCCTGGAGACACGCATGACTTTCTCGCACCTGACGCTGGCCTATTGGTGCGTCTTCGTCGCAGCGGGGCTGCCCTACCTCTGCGCGTGGACCGCCAAGACCGGCAGCTTCACACCGCAAGACAACCTGCAGCCGCGCGACTGGGGTCAGCGCCAAAGCGGCTGGCGTGCACGCGCCGATGGCGCCCAAGCCAACAGCTTCGAAGGCCTGCCGTTCTTCATCGGTGCGGTGATCATTGCGCATCAGCTCGGCGCGGCGCAGGGCCGGCTCGATCTCTTTGCAGCGGCGTATGTGGTACTGCGCCTGATCTACATCGCGATGTACGTGCGCGGCATGAGCTCGGCGCGCAGTGCGGTGTGGGCCATCGGTTTTCTGGTGAACGTGGCGATCCTCTTCATTGGCCCGTAGAGAACCTCCAGAGAGCTTCTTGCTTACGTAAAAACCCGCACGGGATGTTCCCGATGCAGCGGGCAAGGGCCGGGCCCTAAGCTCACCGCATGCTCAATCGCCGTCTCTTCACTTCCGCGGGGGCGCTGGCCGCCGCGACCCTCGCCGTGCCCCGCCTGCATGCGCAAACCAAACTCGAAAAAACAAAGGTATCGATTGCGGTGGGCGGCAAGGCGGCGTTCTATTACCTGCCGCTCACCATCTCTGAACAGCTCGGCTACTTCAAGGCCGAAGGCCTCGATGTCGAGATTTCCGATTTCGCCGGGGGCGCCCGCGCATTGCAGGCGGTGGTCGGCGGCTCGGCCGATGTGTGCTCCGGCGCCTTCGAGCACACCATCAACCTGCAGGCCAAGAACCAGGCGTTTCAGTGCTTCGTGCTGCAAGGCCGCGCGCCGCAGATCGCGGTCGGCGTGTCGACCAAGGCGATGCCCAACTACAAGACGCTGACCGACCTCAAGGGCAAGAAAATCGGCGTCTCTGCGCCGGGTTCTTCCACCAACATGGTTGCCAATCTCGTGCTGTCGCGCGGCGGCATGAAGGCGAGCGATGTCAGCTACATCGGCGTCGGTGTCGCTGCCGGCGCGCTGACCGCGCTGCGCTCGGGCCAGATCGATGCGATCAGCAACACCGATCCCGTGATGACCATGCTCGAGCAGAAGGGCGACGTGAAGATCATCAGCGACACGCGCACGCTCAAGGGCACGCAAGAGGTGTTCGGCGGCCTGATGCCTGCGGCATGCCTCTATGCATCGGCCGACTACATCCAGAAAAATCCCAATACCTGCCAGGCGCTGGCCAACGCGATCGTGCATGGCCTGAAGTGGCTGCAGACCGCCGGGCCGGGCGACATCATCAAGACGGTGCCCGAGGCCTATTTGCTCGGCGACCGCGCGCTGTACCTGGCGTCGTTCGACAAGGTGCGCGAATCGATCGCGACCGACGGCATCGTGCCGGCCGAAGGGCCGAAGACGGCGCTCGCTGCCATCGCCAGTTTCGACACCAGCGTGAAAGCCGACAAGATCGACATCGCCAAGCTGTACACGAACGAGTTTGCAAGGCGCGCGAAGGACAGGTTCAAAGCCTGACTTTCGAGCGTCCAGCGACCCGGCTTCGGCCGGGTTTTTTCTTTGTCGGCGCCGCGAAGCGCGATGCCAAAATCCCCGCCATGTCCGAATACGCCCTCGAACTTCTCGACATCTCCTGCACATTCAGGTCCAAAGACGATCCAGGCCAACGCTACACCGCGGTGGCCGACACCACGCTGCGCATCAAGGCCGGCGAATTCGTCTCGGTGGTCGGGCCGACCGGCTGTGGCAAGTCGACATTGCTGAATGTCGGCGCCGGCCTGCTGGCGCCCTCGTCCGGTGTCATCAAGGTGTTCGGCGAGCCGTTGGCCGGCATCAACAAGCGCGCCGGCTACATGTTCCAGAGCGAAGCCTTGATGCCCTGGCGCAGCACGCTCGACAACGTGATGGTCGGCTTGGAGTACCGCGGCGTGTCCAATGCGGAAGCCAGGTCGCAAGGCAATGCGTGGCTGGCACGTGTCGGCCTTTCGGGCTTCGGCGACCGCTATCCACACCAGCTGTCGGGCGGCATGCGCAAGCGTGCGGCACTGGCGCAAACGCTGGCACTCGACCCCGACATCATCCTGATGGACGAGCCCTTCAGCGCGCTCGACGTGCAGACGCGCCAGCTGATGGAAAACGAAGTGCTCGACCTGTGGGCGGCCAAGAAGAAGGCGGTGCTCTTCATCACGCACGACCTGGATGAAGCGATCGCCATGAGCGACCGCGTCGTCGTGCTGTCGGCCGGGCCGGCCACGCACCCGATCGGCGAGTTCAACATCGACCTCGCGCGGCCGCGCGACGTGGCCGAGGTGCGCACGCATCCGCGCTTCGTCGAGCTGCACACGCAGATATGGAACGTGCTGCGCGACGAGGT
>JAQGMP010000311.1 GCA_028292285.1 Variovorax sp.
AAGGTGGAGCAGCCCATGTAGTGGTGGATCTTCTCCTTGCCGATGGAGAAGCGGCTCGTGCCGTCCGGCATCACGCCCTTGCCCTGCGTCGCGCGGATCGCCGTGCAGAGGTTCGTCTTCTGGCTGAGGCACGATTTGCACTGCCGGCATTCCGGCGTGTAGAGCGGGATGACGTGGTCACCCTTTTTGACGCTCGTCACGCCGACGCCGACGTCGACCACGATGCCCGCGCCTTCATGGCCGAGGATGGCCGGGAAGATGCCTTCCGGGTCGGCGCCCGACAGCGTGTAGTAGTCGGTGTGGCAGATGCCGGTGGCCTTGATCTCGACCAGCACTTCGCCGAATTTCGGGCCGTCGAGGTCGACGGTTTCGATGGTGAGCGGGGCTCCGGATTTCCAGGCGACGGCGGCTTTGGTTTTCATGTCAGAAGATGGAGAAGTAAGAGAGGGGTGACGGCGGGTCGGGCGAGAGTTCGTGCGGATGGAACGAGGCAGCGAGCCACTATAAGATGCCCGCGACCGGAGCGGCACACCATGAAAAATATCCTCGTCCTGAATGGCCCCAATCTCAACCTGCTGGGCACGCGTGAACCGGCCCAATATGGCCATGAAACGCTGGCCGACGTCGAGCGCATGTGCAAGGAAGCGGGCGACAAGCTCGGCGTGGCGGTCGAGTGCCGCCAGTCGAATCACGAAGGCCAGCTGATCGACTGGATTCACGAAGCCGGCCGCGAGATCGCCGCCGGCAACATGATCGGCGTGGTGATGAATCCGGGTGCCTACACGCACACCTCGATCGCGCTGCACGATGCCATCAAGGGCGCGAACGTGACGCTGATCGAGCTGCACATCTCCAACGTGCACGCGCGCGAAGAATTCCGCCATCACTCGTTTATTTCGCCGGTGGCGCGCGCAATCATCGTGGGGCTGGGCGTCAAAGGGTATCCGCTGGCGATCGAGGCGTTGGTCCGGTTGAACACCTGACCGGCTGAAGCCTCCGCGCATGGACCGCCTGGAAAACATAGAGACATTTGTCCGCGTCGCAGAAACGCAGAGCTTCGCCGAAGCCGCCAGGCAGCTGCGTGTCGCCCGCTCCGTCGTCACCGCCCGCGTCAAGCAACTCGAAGACCACGTCGGCGCGCCGCTCTTTCATCGCAGCACCCGCGTCGTCAGGCTCAGCGATGTCGGCCAGGCCTTCTTGCGCGACTGCACCGAACTGGTCGGCCGGGCGAACGACGTCATCGACCAGATGCGCGACGCAAGGAGCGGGCCGGTCGGCACCCTGCGCGTGCATGCGCTGACCGGTTTCGTGCTCGGCCACTTCGCGTCGTTGCTGCGCGAATTTCAGGTGGCCTTTCCGGACATTCACCTGGAGCTGATCGTCAGCGACGCCGTGGTCGATCCGGTCAAGGCCGGGGTCGATTGCGCGCTGCAGATTTTTCCGGCGGCCTCGACCGACCTCGTGTCGCGCCCGCTGTTTCCGGTGCGCCGCGTGTTCTGCGCCACGCCCGATTACCTGCGGGCGCACGGCACGCCCGAGAGCCCGCGCGACCTGCACAAGCACACGCTGGGTCTCTACTCCGGCTACCCGACGCGCGACCGCTGGACCTTTCATCATGCGGACGAACAGGTGACCATGTACATGACGGCCAGCCTCCTCACGAACAGCGTGCACCTGCTGCGTGAATATGCGCTGGAGCACGCCGGCATCGTCTGCTTGCCGACGCTGGTTGCCGGCGACGCGATCCTGCGGGGCGATCTTCAGGTCGTGCTGCCGCAGCACCTGTTGTCGTCCTTTTCGCTGAGCGCTGTCTACGCCGGAACATCGCGCAATGCGTTCAAGCTCAAGCTCTTCATCGAGCACATCGCGGCCGCCTTCGCGCGCGTGCCGCCATGGGACGCAGCCATGGTCGACAAGGGCCTGCTGCCGGCGCAATTGATCTTCGACTGAGCGTCTTCAGCAAGGTGTCGGCCCCGGGAAAACCCTGCCGATTGACCGGATTCGCCGAACAATGCAGGCCGCATTTAAGGCCTACCGGAAGACCCGCTCATTTCCTAAAGTGCATTCACCCCGCGGCACTCCGATGCCGCGTCGTTGACCCAACAGGATGACCGAAGGAGACAAACCATGGCAGCCGTTTACCAGACCCGCTTCGGGTCGCTCAAGCACTACGAAAAGGGCCACGTCGAACCGATCGCCGACGACGTGCGCCACTACGCGTTTTCCAATTGCTTCGATATCGCCAGCAAGAGCAAGCCCTACGAAAAGGTCGTGTTCGGGCAAAACCAGATCTATGCGCTCGAAACGCTTCGCGCCGAAGGCACATCGCCCTGGTACACCTGTGCGCACGACGAGTTCGCACTCGTGATGGACGGCGAAGTCGAAGTGCACCTCGTCAAGCTCGAAGCCGGCCAGACGGTGGGCGACGACGAGAAGAACGGCGCCGTGCGGGTCGAGGGCGAACCCCGCGGCCAGAAGATGGGCTGGATGAAGCTGTCGCGCGGCCACCAGGGCCTGCTGCCGAAGCACACCGCCTACCAGTTCCGCACGCCCGGCGAGCCCGGCGTGATCGTGCTGCAGACCTGCAAGGGCGACCTCTCGATCGAGAAGTGGGCCGACATCTGCCAAACCAGTTGACTTCCCCCAGGTCGCTGCGCACTGCGTGTCGCGACTCCCACCCCCTCGCCGGGGGCAACACCAGCGGCCCGGCGAAGCCGGTTCCGCGGTGTTTCGCGAAGGGAGCGCGTCTCCAGAGCCGGGATCGAGTCAACTGTGCCATCGAATATAGAAGCCACCTGAGGAACACGCCATGAACGCACCCGCAGAACTCGCCAAGGTGATCGCATCGCAGCCCGATGTGTCGCTCGGCTACAAGAACTTTTCGCTCGGCAGCTTCGGCTTTCGGCGCGACGAATACTTCGTCCACATCAACTGGAAGACGCGTGACGGCCGGCCCATGAGCCACACGATGGACGCCGGCAACTACCTGCGTGCGCTGATGCGCGACGTGGCCTGGGGCTTCTTCTACGGTTGGGTCAACTTCGACAACGTGTTTGGCACCGTCAACCACTACCAGTCGGTCGACATGTACGCCGGCAGCTTCAACGGCACCATGAAAGACGCCGGCATCGACATGCTGGAGAACTTTCCGACCGCGCAGATTCGCGCGACCTTCGAGGCCATGCTGGACGACTGGACCAACGCCAGCTTCGATCCGTTCTCGGCCCCGCAGGAAACCGGCTCGGCGTACGGCCGCAAGAACGGCAGCAACACCGCGAAGATCACGCGGGCCCGTGAACTCGCCACGCGCTGCGTCGGCCTCAAGGGCGACTTGAATTTGCGCAGCGACGAAAGCGGCGCACCGGTCAACCGGGCCTTTGCCGACGTGTCGCAGTCGCAGCCCGAACTGCACCCGGAGCCGGGCTTCGAGAACGACGTGCATGCGTTCAGTCTCTTCGGTTTCCTGAGCCGCTCGCAGGTGACGTGGAACCCGAGCTTCACCTCGGTGGTGAAGCACAGCTTCATGTGCCCGACCACCGAAGAGCACATGCTGCCGATCATTCACGGCAACGACCGCGTCGAATGGTTCTTCCAGATGACCGACGAAATCCATTGGGACTGCGCCGACAAGAACACCGGCAAGCCGATGGCCCGCGTGATCATGAAAGCCGGCGACATGTCCGCCATGCCGGCCTACTGTCGGCATCAAGGCTACAGCCCCAAGCGCTCGATGCTGCTGGTCTGGGAGAACGGCTCGCCGACGCTGGTCTTCGAGATCCAGAAGGGCGAAAGCCCGGAGATTCCGGTTCAGTTCTAAAAGCAACGCGGCCGTGCAAGCGGCCGCACCAAGGAAGACCTCTTCATGACTCTCGCGGACATTCAGGCCGCGGCTGGCCTCGTCACGCCTGTCCGCCACCAGCTCTTCATCGACGGACGCTTCGTCGACGCCGAGTCGGGTGAGACGCTGGCCACACTCAACCCGCACGACAACTCGACCATCGCCCACGTCGCACTGGCCGGCAAGGCCGACGTCGACAAGGCGGTGCTGGCAGCGAAGCGTGCCTTCCCTGCATGGAGCCGCATGGCGGCCGCGGACCGTGGTCGCATCCTGCTCAAGCTGGCCGATCTGATCGAGGCCAACGGCGAAGAGCTGGCGCGGCTCGAATCGCTCGACACCGGCCATCCGATCCGCGATTCGCGCCGGCTCGACGTGCCGCGCACGGCGGCGTGCTTCAGGTACTTCGGCGGCATGGCCGACAAGTTCCAGGGC
>JAQGMP010000682.1 GCA_028292285.1 Variovorax sp.
CGGAATGCCGTATTCTTTTTCGAGGATCTCACCGTCTTCGGTGGCATCGAACAGGCCGAGCGGCGTCTCGTTGACCGGCGACCCCTGAATGGCATAGAAGGGCACGTGCTCCATGAGCTGCTTGAGCCGCTCGGCGATAGAGCTCTTGCCGCCGCCCACGGGGCCGAGCAAGTACAGGATCTGTTTCTTTTCTTCGAGCCCTTGCGCGGCATGGCGGAAGTACGACACCACCTGCTCGATGGCTTCCTCCATGCCGTAGAACTCTTTGAACGCCGGATAGATCTTGATGACCTTGTTGGCGAAGATCCGCGACAGCCGCGAGTCGTTGCGCGTGTCGACCATTTCGGGCTCGCCGATGGCCTTGAGCATCCGCTCCGCAGCGGTGGCGTACGCAATGGGCTCGCGTTTGCAGATGTCGAGGTAGTCCGATAGCGAAAGGACTTCCTCGCGTGTGCGTTCGTAGCGGGCGGCATAACTGCTGATCACATCCATAGAACACCTCCATCGAGTGAGCGAAACACTGCACGGACTTACCGTACTGCACATAACGCTTCAATCGGCCTACCGGTGGTCCGAAATGCGGGGCTGCGCAGAAAAAACTTCGTCGCCAAATCCGTTCAATCAGCTTAAAGCAAAGAGCGCGCCTGCAGTGGGAGACCGTCGCAGACACCTTGTTTAAGAAGTGACTGTGTTGTGAAAAGTTCCTCGTCGACGCAGGAGAGCGTCGCCGAAACGAGACAGCCGACTTCGCTATAAGGACATAAAAAAAGCGGCCTTTGGGGCCGCTCGCTGACGCTGGATTAACTAAAGAACTCCTTGGCCTTGTCGAGCCAGCCCTTGTCCGTCGGGCTGTGCTTGTCGCCGCCTTTCTTGAGCGATTCGTCAAGCTCCTTCAGCAACTTGCGCTGATGCTCGGTGAGCTTGACCGGCGTCTCGACGCGCACATGGCAGTACAGGTCGCCGGGGTAGCTGGAGCGCACGCCCTTGATGCCCTTACCACGCAGGCGGAACTGCTTGCCGCTTTGCGTGCCGTCGGGGATGTCGATGGCGGCTGCGCCCTTCAACGTCGGTACCTTGATCTCGCCGCCGAGCGCGGCCGTGGTCACCGCGACAGGCACGACGCAATGCAGGTCGTCGCCGTCGCGCTCGAAGAGCTCATGCTTCTTCAGGCGGATCTCGATGTACAGGTCGCCCGGCGGGCCACCGTTGGTGCCGGGCTCGCCGTTGCCGGTGCTGCGAATGCGCATGCCGTCGTCGATGCCGGCCGGGATCTTGACCTCGAGCGTCCTGTTGTTCTTGATCTTGCCCTGGCCATGGCACACCGCGCAGGGTTCGGGGATGAGCTTGCCGGTGCCGTGGCACGTGGGGCAGGTCTGCTGCACACTGAAGAAGCCCTGGCGCATCTGCACCGCACCGGCGCCGTGGCAGGTGGTGCAGACGATCGGCTTGGTGCCGGCCTTGGCGCCGCTGCCGTGGCAAGTGCCGCATTCGTCCCAGCTTGGAATCCGGATCTGCGCGTCCTTGCCTTCGGCTGCTTCTTCCAGCGTGACCTCCATGGCGTAGCTCAGGTCGCCACCGCGGAACACCTGGCGCCCACCGCTGGTGCGCCCGCGTGCACCACCGAACACATCGCCGAAGATGTCGCCGAAGGCCTCGGCGAAGCCGCCGAAGCCTTCTGCACCCGGACCACCGCGCATGTTGGGGTCGACGCCCGCAAAGCCATGCTGGTCGTAAGCCGCACGTTTCTGGCCGTCCGACAACATTTCATAGGCTTCCTTCACCTCCTTGAACTTGTCTTCGGCAGCCTTGGTGGTGTCGCCGTGGTTTCGGTCAGGATGGTGCTTCATCGCAAGCTTGCGATAAGCCTTCTTGATTTCTTCCTCGCTCGCATTCTTGGGAACGCCGAGGGTTTCGTAGTAGTCGCGTTTGGTGGCCATGTGCGGGGGGTCGCGGTTTCGCGGGTTCGGTCGGGGTCGGCTGGATCGGCTGGATCGGTTGCAGCAGGTGCTTGAAGCGGAAAAGGCTGGATCACCCGCAAAGGTGATCCAGCCCGGTTTTCGCGAAGTTCAGGGTAGCAAGATCAGCCCTTCTTCACTTCCTTGACTTCGGCATCGACGACGTTGTCGTCGGCCGGCGCGCTCGCAGCTTCCGGGCCAGCGGCTGCACCGCCAGCCGCACCGGCTGCGGCTTGCGCATCGGCATACATCTTTTCGCCGAGCTTCTGGCTCACGGTCATCAGCGTGTTGGTCTTCTCTTCGATCAGCGTCTTGTCTTCGCCCTTGAGCGCTTCTTCGACTTCCTTGATCGCAGCTTCGATCGATTCTTTCTCGCCGGCTTCGAGCTTGTCGCCATGCTCGGCCAGCGACTTCTTCACGCTGTGTGCCATCGCTTCACCCTGGTTGCGGGCCTGCACGATCTCCAGCTTCTTCTTGTCGTCGGCCGCGTTGAGCTCGGCGTCCTTCACCATCTTCTGGATCTCGTCTTCGCTCAAGCCCGAGTTCGCCTTGATGGTGATCTTGTTTTCCTTGCCGGTGCCCTTGTCCTTGGCGCCGACGTGCAGGATGCCGTTGGCATCGATGTCGAAGCTCACCTCGATCTGCGGCGTGCCGCGTGCAGCGGAAGGAATGCCTTCGAGGTTGAACTCGCCCAGCGCCTTGTTGCCCGAAGCGATCTCGCGTTCGCCCTGGAACACCTTGATCGTCACGGCCGGCTGGTTGTCTTCGGCGGTCGAGAAGGTCTGCGCGAACTTGG
>JAQGMP010000327.1 GCA_028292285.1 Variovorax sp.
TCGGCATCGAAGCCCAGGCCCACGATGTGCACGGTCTCGCCTGCAAACGAGACTGAGATTTCGGTGCCGGTGAGGTAGCGCATGCCATTGGCCTTCGCGGCTTCTGCCGCGCGCCTCTGGCCGCCGATCTCGTCGTGGTCCGTCAAGGCCCAGAGTTCAACGCCATTGGCGCTGGCCCGTTGTGCAAGTGCCTCCGGCGTCATGGTGCCGTCGGATACGACTGAATGGCAGTGCAGGTCGGCGTTGAGAATGGAAGACACGGATGTATTTTAGGCTCTGGCCGATGTTCATGCCGGTCATGCGTCGCCGGACAACGCCAGAGGCAGGGTGATCGCCCAAAGAAAAAGCCCGCTACGGATGCAGCGGGCTTCTAGCTGGTGAGCGGCGGGCCTTGCAGCCCGGGCCATCACTTCAGCTTGATTTCCTTGTACTCGACGTGCTTGCGAGCCTTGGGGTCGAACTTGGTGATCGACATCTTTTCAGGCATCGTCTTCTTGTTCTTGGTGGTGGTGTAGAAGTGGCCGGTACCCGCAGTGGATTCCAGCTTGATCTTTTCGCGTCCGCCTTTGGTTGCCATGATGGTGTTCCTTTACGCTTGGCCGCGTGCACGCAGGTCTGCGAGCACGGCGTCGATGCCGTTCTTGTCGATCAGGCGCAGGCCCGCGTTGGAGATCCGCAGACGGATCCAACGGTTCTCGGTCTCGACCCAGAAACGACGGTATTGCAGGTTCGGCAGGAACCGGCGCTTGGTTTTGTTGTTGGCGTGGGAAACATTGTTCCCGACCATCGGGCCCTTGCCCGTGACTTGACATACGCGTGCCATTTGGACGCTCCTTCATGAACAGCTGGCACCGGCCGCAGCGAATCGAAATCCGTTGGGGGTGGTTTGCAGCTTGACCTCGCCAGAAACGGGTGGCGGTACCCCGACTTGCCGGAGCACGCAAAGCGCACCCGAATTCGGCAAAGCCTGAGATTATAGCGTGCCGTCTTGCTCCAGGAAGCGCTGCGCGTCCAGAGCGGCCATGCAGCCGGTGCCGGCACTGGTAATGGCCTGGCGGTAGATGCTGTCTTGCACGTCGCCGGCAGCAAAGACCCCCGGCACGCTCGTCATCGTCGCGAAACCTTGCAGACCCGAGCGCGTCACGATGTAGCCGCCGTTCATTTCGACCTGACCTTCGAAGATGTCGGTGTTGGGATGATGGCCGATCGCGATAAAGCAGCCTTGCAGCTTGATGTCCTCGGTCGAGCCGTTTCGGGCGTTTTTGAGCCGAATGCCCGTCACGCCCGTGTCGTCGCCCAGCACTTCGTCCAGCGTGTTGTGAATCTTGAGTTCGATCTTGCCCTCGCGCTCTTTTTCGTAGAGCTTGTCGATCAGGATCGGCTCCGCCTTGAACTTGTCGCGCCGATGCACGAGCGTGACCTTGCTGGCGATGTTCGAAAGATAGAGCGCTTCTTCGACCGCGGTGTTGCCGCCGCCGATCACGCAGACTTCCTGGTTCTTGTAGAAAAAACCGTCGCAAGTGGCGCAGCCCGACACGCCGCGGCCCATGAACTTCTGTTCCGAGTCGAGCCCCAGGTACTTTGCCGAGGCGCCGGTGGCGATCACCAGGGCGTCGCAGGTGTAGGTCGCGCTGTCGCCGGTGAGGGTGAAGGGGCGCTTGCTCAGGTCGACCTTGTTGATGTGATCGAAGACGATTTGCGTCTTGAACCGCTCGGCATGTTCGAGAAAGCGCTGCATCAATTCGGGGCCCTGCACGCCGTGCACGTCCGCCGGCCAGTTGTCGACCTCGGTGGTGGTCATGAGCTGCCCGCCCTGGGCCATTCCGGTGATGAGAAGCGGCTGCAGATTGGCCCGTGCCGCATAAACGGCGGCGGTGTAGCCGGCGGGGCCGGAGCCAAGGATCAGGACCTTGGCGTGTTGTGGGGAAGAGGACATGGGTAGAAAACCTAAGATTTGCGCTGCGCCAGCGTGTACATTTTCAGGGTGATAGATACGAAGTATCACCGCCCGGTTCAATACCGGGCGCGCTCCATTTTCAATGCGCGCGATTGTATTAATGCATTGGTTTTCAATGAATTGAGCGACGTGCGGTAGCGAGGATTAATGAATGTCGATGCTGTCCAACCTTGAACTGCTCCGGCGCGTCCCTCTGTTCGCGGCCCTGACCCCCATGCAGGCCGCAAGCATCGCAGACGCGATCATCAAAAAACGCTTCAAGCGTGCCGAGATGGTGGTCGAGCAGGGCAAGAAATCAGATGCGCTTTACATCATCCTCACCGGACGGGCCCGCGTCATGAGCACCGACAGCCGGGGCCGCGAAGTCATTCTCGCCACCCTGCAGCCGGGTGACTACATCGGCGAGATGAGCCTGATCGACGACGAGCCGCATTCTGCGACCGTTCGGACCGAAGTCCAGACCGACGTCCTCATGCTGGGTCGCGAGGCATTCGCGCGCTGCCTGCCCGAGAACTCGTCGATGTCGTACAACATCATGCGCGGCCTGGTGCAACGCCTGCGGCATGCCGACCGCAAGATCGAATCGCTCGCGTTGATGGACGTTTACGGCCGTGTCGCGCGCTCGCTGCTCGAGTTCGCGGTGGACGACGGCGCCGGCAACCTCAAGGTGCGCGACAAGATTTCCCGCCAGGATCTGGCCAAGATGGTGGGCGCCTCGCGCGAAATGGTCAGCCGGGTCATGAAAGACCTTGAAGAGCGTGGCTTCGTCCAGACCCAGCCCGACGGCTCGATGATCGTCAAAGACCGTCTGCTGTCGCTGACTTGAGCAGCGCCTGCGCAGCGTTGCGCGCTTCTGACGGTGCCGGCGCTGACAACGCGACAGGCACCGTTTTCGTTGTAGTGTTCATGCGGCCGTTGCCCGTTCTCCATTGTCTGGAGTCGCAGGCTGGACGCCGTGTTTTTCATGACCTATTCGCTCAATACGCTTCAATCTTCTTCTTCCGGTGCCGACGCGCAGCCCGTGCGTCTGAAAGCCATGCGCTTCGCACACGAAATCACGCTGATCGCGGGATTCGTCGTGCTCCTGTTCTGGCTGCTCGCCATGTTGAGCTTCACGCCGTCGGATGCGGCCTGGTCGACCTCCGGCACCGGAGGCGACGTCAAAAACTGGGGAGGCCGGCTCGGTGCCTGGCTGGCCGACGGCAGTTACTTCGTTGCCGGCTATTCCGTCTGGTGGTGTCTCGCCGCAGGCCTGCGTGTCTGGCTGTCGTCGCTCGCCGGATGGCTGCGCGGCGGCGAAGTCGCTCCCGCCGAAGAGCCCGTGCGTGGCCGCTTCAATCGCAGCCGCATCGCGTTCTGGGCCGGACTGGTGCTGCTGCTGTGTGCCAGTGCGATGCTCGAATGGTCGCGCTTGTATCGCCTGGAGTTCCGATTGCCGGGTCATGGCGGCGGCATCCTGGGTTATCTCGTCGGGCCGATGAGCGTCAAGTGGATGGGCTTTACCGGCTCCGCGCTGATCGCCATCGCCTGCGGGGTGGTCGGCTCGGCCCTGGTGTTCCGGTTCTCGTGGAGCCTGATCGCCGAGCGTCTCGGCTCGCGGGTGTACTCGCTCTTCGAATCGCGGCGCGAAAAGCGCGAAATCGCGGCCGACATCGCTTTGGGCAAGAAGGCCGTTCGTGAGCGCGCAGAGGCCGAAGAGTATCTGGCCTCACACGATGGCGACGATGTGGAGATCCCTGACGACGAGATACGCATCGACCCGCCGCCGAGACGCCGCGCGCCGTCGCCACCGGTGCAGATCGAACCCGCGATGAGCGACGTGCCCAAGAGCACCCGCGTCGTCAAGGAACGCCAGAAGCCTCTGTTCAAGGAACTGCCCGACAGCAAGTTGCCGCAGGTCGATTTGCTCGATGCGGCCATGGTGCGGCAGGAGACGGTTTCGCCCGACACGCTCGAGATGACGTCTCGCATGATCGAGAAGAAGCTGAAGGACTTCGGCGTCGAAGTGCGCGTGGTGCTGGCCTCGCCGGGCCCGGTGATCACGCGCTACGAAATCGAGCCGGCCACCGGCGTCAAGGGATCGCAGATCGTCGGACTCGCCAAGGATTTGGCGCGCTCGTTGTCGCTTGTCTCGATCCGGGTGGTCGAAACCATTCCCGGCAAGAACTTCATGGCGCTCGAATTGCCGAACGCCAAGCGGCAGTCGATCAAGCTCAGCGAAATTCTGGGCTCGCAGATCTACCACGAGGGCAAGTCGATGCTCACGATGGGCCTCGGCAAGGACATCATCGGCAACCCCGTCGTCGCCGATCTTGCCAAGATGCCGCACGTGCTGGTGGCCGGCACCACGGGCTCGGGCAAGTCGGTCGGTATCAACGCGATGATCCTGTCGTTGCTCTACAAGGCCGAGGCGCGCGACGTCCGGCTCTTGATGATCGATCCGAAGATGCTTGAAATGTCGGTCTACGAGGGCATCCCGCATTTGCTGGCGCCTGTGGTCACTGACATGCGGCAAGCGGCCCACGGCCTCACCTGGTGCGTGGCCGAAATGGAGCGCCGCTACAAGCTGATGAGCAAGCTGGGCGTGCGCAATCTGGCCGGCTACAACGTCAAGATCGATGAAGCCAAGGCGCGTGAGGAGTTCGTCTACAACCCGTTCAGCCTGACGCCGGACGATCCGGAACCGTTGAAGCGCGAGCCGCACATCGTCGTCGTCATCGACGAACTGGCCGACCTGATGATGGTCGTCGGCAAGAAGATCGAAGAACTGATCGCGCGTCTCGCACAGAAGGCGCGCGCTGCGGGCATTCATTTGATCCTGGCAACGCAGCGGCCCAGCGTCGACGTGATCACCGGCCTCATCAAGGCCAACATTCCGACGCGCATCGCGTTCCAGGTGTCGAGCAAGATCGACAGCCGGACCATCCTCGACCAAATGGGCGCCGAAGCCTTGCTCGGCATGGGCGACATGCTCTACATGCCGAGCGGTACGGGCTTGCCGATCCGCGTGCACGGTGCGTTCGTGAGCGATGAAGAAGTGCACCGCGTGGTCGCTTACCTGAAGAGCCAGGGCGAACCCGATTACATCGAAGGCGTGCTCGAAGGCGGAACGGTCGATGGCGACGGCGATCTCATGGGCGACGGTGGCGGCGATGCAGAGAAAGATCCGATGTACGACCAGGCCGTTGAGGTCGTGCTCAAGAACCGTAAGGCGAGCATTTCGCTGGTGCAGCGCCATCTGAAGATCGGCTACAACCGCGCGGCGCGGCTGGTCGAAGACATGGAAAAGGCCGGCCTGGTCAGCTCGATGAGCACCAGCGGCCAGCGCGAAATCCTGGTGCCGGCGCGCGCCGAGTGAAGTTGACGCCCTACCGATGAAAAAGCTCTTTACGACAATGTTGATAGCCGCCACATGGAGTGCATGGGGAAGCGCATGGGCGGGCGGCATGGAAAGCCTCGAGTCCTTCGTCAAGACCGTGAAGAGCGGCCGCGCCGAGTTCACGCAGACGGTGACAGCGCCGCCGCGCGACGGGCAGCCTTCGCGCGCCAAGACCTCGACCGGCACCTTCGAATTCCAGCGGCCCGGCAAATTCAAGTTCGACTACCGGAAGCCCTTCGCGCAAACCATCGTCGCCGACGGCAAGACGCTGTCGCTCTTCGATGTCGATCTCAATCAAGTCACGCAACGGCCGCAGGCCCAAGCGCTGGGCTCGACGCCCGCCGCGTTGATTGCCGCCGCACCCGACCTGCGTGCACTGCAAGCCGACTTCGCGCTCGAAGGTGCACCGGAGCGTGATGGCCTTCAGTGGGTCAAGGCGA
>JAQGMP010000370.1 GCA_028292285.1 Variovorax sp.
GCTGGGACTGAAGCGTGCGCCGGAGTTCGAGGCATGGCTGCAGAAGATGCAGATCACCGATGGTGCGGGTCGACTCGCGGCACCCTCTTCGCATCAACCGAACCGCCTGCTCGCGGGTATGGGCGGCCTGGCCGCGCTGGGCGCGTGAGCGGCTCGAAGACGCCCGTTGTCGTGCCCGCTGTCGATGTCGTCGATGCGGCCGCTGCCGCGCCGCAAGCCTCGCCAGTCACGCCCAACCCCTGGCAGGAATGGCGCGCGCGCACGCCAGCGCGCCTCGCGCTCGGCCGCGCCGGTTCCGGCATGCCGACCGACGAAACCTTGCGATTCGGCTGGGCGCACGCGATGGCGCGCGATGCCATTCACGCAGCGCTCGATCTCGACAAGCTCGAAGCCAAGCTGCAGGCCGAGGGCTGGGCGGTCGAGCGCGTACGCAGTCGTGCGGCCGACCGCACCGAGTATCTGCGCCGCCCCGACCTCGGGCGCCAGCTCGATGCCGAAGACGCGGCCAAGTTGCGTGCCAATGCCGCTCAAATCACGGAAGCGCAGCGTGCCGAGGTGTGCATCGTGATCGGCGACGGCCTGTCGTCGCTGGCCATCGAACGGCACGCGGTGCCGCTGCTTGCTGCCCTGCGAAAGCACCTGCCGCCGGACACGCGATTCGCACCGGTCGTCATCGCTTCGCAAGCTCGCGTGGCGCTGGCCGACGAGGCCGGTGAAATCTTCGGCGCGGCTTTGTCGGTGATGCTGATCGGCGAGCGACCTGGCCTCAGTTCACCCGACAGCTTGGGCATCTACCTCACCCATTCGCCGAAGCGCGGCCGGCACGATGCCGAGCGCAACTGCATCTCGAACGTGCGGCCCGAAGGCCTCGCCTACGACGTCGCCGCGTTCAAGCTCGCATGGTTGATGCGCGAGTCGCTGCGGCGCGGCCTGACCGGCGTTGCGCTGAAGGATGAAAGCGACCTTGCGGTGCTGGAGGCGGGCGAGGCGCCGAAGGGGCTTCAGGTCTGAGTGAGCCTCACGCGCGAGGCGCCCGGACCGGATCGCCCCTTGGGCGTGGCGCTCCGGCACCTACGGAATCAGTTGATCAACCCGATCTGCAGGTAGCCCGCCACCGGACCGCCACGGGCGCCTATCACTGCCGACAGCGCACCGTTCTGCATGCCGAAGTAGCTGTTGGGACCGGGCGAGTTGACGCTTGTCAGTCCTTCGGGAAGACCTGCAAAGCTCAGCGCATAGCCGACGCTCGCGGCGCTTCCATCGGCCCTGGTCACCGTCGAGCCGTAGGTCGTCGCATCGAAACTCATCGAGCCCCAGCTACCGTTGGTGTCCGTGGCCGTCGCGGTAGTGCTCGGCCAGGCCGCGGTGGATGGCAAGGCAATGCGAAATACCGACGTTGCCGGCGCCGTCGAGGTGCCCGCGATGACACCGGCCGACAGGTACACGTTCTGGCCCGCCACCTTGGCGATCGAGAAACCGCCCACGTCGGTGGGGTCGGCTGCATTCACAACGCGCCATGCATCGGGCGTCGCACCGGGCGTGATGTTGTAGGTGACCAGCGAGATGGTCGGGCATGCGTCGACCGTGGTGATCGCCACTTCATTGCAATGCAACAGCACCGTGCCGCCGCCGGCAATCTTGGTCTTGCGAATGTCGGAGTTGCGCGTGGTCGCCGTCATGGAAAGGCCGAACCGCGTGTAGATGCCGTCGAGTTCGCTCTGCGTGGTGACAAGCGCACGCGAAGCGACGAAGGGCTGTACGCCATAGAACCCTGCGTTCTGCGCGATTTCGAATGGGAACGCACCCACGACCGTGTCGGTCGTGAGGCGAAAGCGCGCGTTGTTCGTCGCGTCCGTGTTACGGGCACTCTTGAAAACGTAGCTGCCCACCAGTGCCGCGTCGGCGCTGAAGACATCCGACAGCACGACACCGTCGGCATCGGTGAACGTATAAAACATGGCATCGAAGTCGAGCGCAAGGGTCGGCTTGGCGCTGTTGGACGCGAAGACCTTGTACAACCCGTTGCGTGCGTCGCCGGCCGCCACGGTCAGCACCGTGTCCTTGGTCACTGCCGCATTGGCACTGGCCTTGGCGGTGACCGTGTATGTCGTCGCGAGGGTCGCCGTATTGAGGATCTGGGCCGACCACTTGGCAGCCGTGACATTCGGGTTGCGCAACGCTGCCGTGCTCGCCGCCGTGGTGCTCGTGGTCCAGTCGGCGGACTGGCTCGGCGTGATTTCGACCGTGTCGCCGGGCTTGACGGTGTACTGGCCGTTGGAGCTGCCCGGCACCGCTGTGCCGTTGATCGACACGCTGACGGTCATCGCTGCGGCAGGCGCTGCCGGCGCGACCGGTAAGAACCCACCGCCTCCGCCTCCCCCGCCTCCGCCACCACAACCTGCCAAGCCACCGACCACCGCTGCGACACCGGTCGCCCACACGAACCACTTCATTACGGATCTTCCTGTTGTTTTGGGAACGCCAGCGCAGCGAAACTGACCCGCGCCTGACTTGAAGATCGTAACCGAAATGTATCTTTATGTTTCCTAAGTGCAGTGGATGTAGCGAAGTTCAGTCAGCGCTGCGCCGTTGCCGGCTCGATCGTCTTGCGCACAGTCGCAACCTGCGCCGGCGTCACCGCATCCGCCTTGTTCCCCCAACTCGTCCGCACGAAGCTCAGCATGTCCGCCACGTTGTCATCGGTCAGGCGCCAGCCGAAGCCGGGCATCGCCAGCGCGGCAGGTGAATCGACGGTGGCCGGGCGCGCAGAGCCTTCGAGCAC
>JAQGMP010000382.1 GCA_028292285.1 Variovorax sp.
CAACGCCTGGCGGCCCTTGTCGGTGATCGCCAGAATGATGACGCACCCTCCGGCTTCGGGCGGCGGCGGAACGCCCGCAGCCGGGGTCAATGCGACCAGCAAGCCGCCGAACGCAGCGCCTTGATGGCGGTGATTTCTTCTTGAACGTAGGAGATGGCAGGCAGCGGGGAAGCTGCGATCACCTGAGCAAATCCATGGCCACTGGAGACATCATTTCCGAGGTGACCATGAACATGAACATTCCCGAAATACAGCCGGCCTCATGCGCTTCAAGACGCGACAGCCGTGGAGTGTGCGTTGCGCACGCGTGTCATGCAGCGCTCACGGGGGCCCTGCCATGTGGGTCAATGCTCCCAGTCAAGTGCATAGTCAGCCGACACTGGCCTCTTGGAGGTGCGTCAACAACTCATCGATGTCGACCGGCTTAGCGAAGTGCCTGTCGAAGCCGGCGGCAATCGCCCGAGCACGGTCTTCGGCCGCGTCATAGCCAGTCAAGGCGATGAGGTACGGCACTGGGCTTTTGCCTGCGGTGCGCTCGCGAATCCGCCTCGCGACCTCATATCCGTCCAGCCCCGGGAGGCCGATGTCACAGAGCACAAAGGCGAAGTGCTTGCTTTCAAACGCGGCCAGGCCTGCAATACCGTCCAATGCGAGCTCGACCTCGTAACCCGAAAGCTCCAGCAGCGTCTGCAGCATGCCGGCCGCATCGACATTGTCATCGACTACCAGGATCCGGGCGGGCACGAACTCCGTCGAAGTGGTCTGTTCAAAGACCGGCTCCGCAACATGTGCCAGCCGAGGAAGGATCAAGGTAAATTCGCTGCCACGGCCCGGTCCCTCACTTCGAGCGGAGATGCTGCCTCCATGCTGCCGAGCCAATTCGCGAACCACTGTCAATCCGATGCCCAGTCCACCTTGGCTTCGGCTCAAAGAATGCTCTTCCTGCGTAAAGAGATCGAAGACGTATTCCAGCGCCTCTGCGGAGATCCCGTTCCCGTTGTCGCTCACTCTCAGGGCCACCAAGTCACCATCTGCGCGCGCGTTCACGCTGATCGTACCGCCCGGCGACGTGTACTTGGCCGCGTTGTGCAACAAGTTTCCGACCATCTGAGCCAACCGTGTCGGGTCGCCATCTACATATAGCGGTGTGGCGGGCAGATCCAGCGTGAGTTGCTGCCGCTGTGCATCGATCAACGGAAGATAAATCTCGACAGCCTGATCGATAAAGTCGCGGACGTTGGTAGGGCGTCGCTGCAGCGTGACTTTCCCGCGGTTCACGCGCGAGGCATCGAGCAGGTCGTCAAGCAGCCGCGCCATGTGTTCGACCTGTCGCTTAACCACGCCGCAGACATCGTCGAGGCGCCGGCTACCAAGATCAAGACGCTCGATCACAGACACCGCGCTGCGAATGGGTGCGAGCGGATTACGTAATTCATGGGCCAGCATGGCAAGGAACTCATCTTGTTGCCGCTTGGTTTTGAGCGCTGCCTCTTCCATTTGCTCGGCCGCCAGCGTCGCAAGAATCAGATGCTCGTTGGCGTCACGCAATTCAGCATTTCTCGTCTCGCCCTCACGCACGGCTCTTTCGCGGGCCTGCACAGCAGCCTCACGTTGCGCCAAGCCGCGTTCACGCGCAGCGAGCGACTGCTCTTGCTGCTCCTCCTGCCCCCGAGGGACAGACGCCCCCTTGTCGGCTCCGCTGACAGGCCGCTTTGGCTCGACACTCACTCTAGGCCCCCCGTGCTTCCAATCGGACGCGGGTGGCCCGTCAGCAGGGCGTCCATTCCTGGCGTAGGAGGACCGATGACGACGCCCTGGCCCGTGATTTCGTAGGGGCGCAAATCGTGGCTGTGCGCGCTGTTGCGAAGTTTGACCACGCCCATCACTCGCTTGAGTTGCCCCTGCAATTCAACGTAACGTTGCACAATGATTCCGTCTGTCAGGAACGCGGTTCCGGTGGGGCTGAAACGCAAGTCGCCGTACCGATCTTCCAGTTCCGAGATCAGCAGGACAGCGACGCCCATGTCAGTCAATACAGCAAGCATACGATGCAGCGACTCGCGGAACTCTTCGCGAAAACTCGGTGCCAGGGCGAGCTCGAAACCTGACAGCGAATCAATCACCACCCGGGTAGCGCCCGTCTGGTCGATCAACCTGGTCAGCTCAAACAGCGTCTCGTCAATCGAGAGATCGAGCGCCCGTGTGTCAATTACGCTTACGTTGCCACTTGCGATGAGCTCGTCGAGCCGGGTCCTTTCACCACGGGATGGGCTTCTCTCGAACGCTGCAATCACTCCCTTTCCGCCGGCGCGCGCCCCCTCTTCCAGGAACGCCGACGCCAGCTGCGATTTCCCGGACCCCGAGGGCCCTGAAATCAACAAGGAGTAGCCGGGCGGAAGTCCACCGCCCATCATCTCGTCCAGCAAGGGCACGCCCATCGACAAGCGCGACGCCGCGGCAGCAGCTTCACTGTCCTTCCGGCGTGCCGGGAGACTCGAGACTGGTGTCAGCGTGCGCGGGAATATGTGTAGACCATCTTCGCTGATCCGAAAGGTGTGTAGTCCCGGGACTGTGGCCTGGCCACGCATTTTCATGACCTGCATCTTGCGCACCATCGAGTTGCGTTCGATGCTCTGGGCCATCCAGATGATTCCGTCGGCGACCGTGAAAATCGGGTTGGCACCGCTTTCCGGAACCGTGTACTCGCCGATCAGAAACGTCGTGGCTTGCCAGGTAGTCATCAGCATGCCGAGGCGTTGCACAAATTGCTGAAGCTCGAGGTCATTTCGACCTGCACCGCGTGCCGACTGGATGACGGAGCGGAAGGAATCAACAAACACCAGCGACGGTCCGAAATCCGCGACTTCGTTGACGATCCGCGCCAACACGGGCTCGTAGTCTCCGTTCGCGATGTCGTCTGCCAGATTGACAAAGCGTACGGATTCGTTGACCTTGGCGGGATCAAAAAAACTGTATTGCTGCTGGTATCGCAGCATCTTGAGCGGCGGCTCCCCGAGCACTGTGAAGAAAATGGCGCGCCGCTGCGGATTGGCTAGCGAGAACATGATTTGATGCGCAAGAGTGGTCTTGCCGCAACCGGGAGCGCCTGCAATCAGGTTGAAGGAGAACTCGGCCAGTCCCCCGGTCAGGAGCTCGTCGAGCCCCGGCACACCGGTAGGCAACCGTCGAATGACAACCTTCGGAATCATCTAGAGAATCTCCATGGAAGCTGGTTCGGCAGAAGGTTTACCCCATGCAGAGCGCAGGATTCGGTAAGTCAGTTGCTCGCCGATCAGACCGACTAAATGGTCGACCAGGGCGAATATGAGGGTTTCGCCAGCATGCTGCGAATCTGCGGGCTTTCGACGGGCCAGATCTTGTTTTAGCGAGCTGAGCATGTCGGCGGACACCGACCCCGCCGGGGACATTGCCCAATTGAAGTTGGAGCGCGTTCGATGCACGGCGTGGGCGCCAAGAGCGTTGGCAGCCACTTCGCCCACGACCTTGCTGAGTTCGGCGTGGAGCAGGCGCATCGATGCGGTTACTGCATCGGCGACTTGCCGTGCGTCCGAACCACCGCGAGCCTCCCGCGATATCACCTCTTTTATAAAGTCGACGTGCATGGCCCTCCAAGCTCGAATGCGGACATTGTGGTGGAACGCCCCGCCGCTTTTCTGTAGGCGAAATGGCCGACGGTGGGCCCCAAGGTTGGCGCCATGCCGGACGCGCGCCCGGATGCAGGCCTCATCCGAGCGGGTGCCAAGTGATCGGTCTGCCTCGCAGTACCCTCTATCAACAGCCCGAGGGAACCACCGAGGCGCTGGAAGACGCCTCGCTGGCCGAGTTCATTGGAGACCTCCGGGACGAGCTGCCAGGCCAAGGCTGTGCAGTCCGACGCAGGAGCTGCGATATCGTACTTCTGCTATGCCCAGAGGACTGGCTCCAGCACGGGTGCGAGGACCCTGAGTGGGCACGACCGGCTTGGCTCGGCGATGCGCATCAAGCCTGCTGGTCGTGCCCGAAGAACTTCGGGTCAAGTACCAGTTCGCGTAACGGCTTGAGCCTGCGCTCGGTCTCATCCGCCTGCGATTTGCACCGGTCTGCGTCTGCCACACAGCTGGCATCGCGCGCGAGTCGCTCCATTTGGCGGAGCAACATGACACGCTCCTCGATCGCCCGCAAGGTGTCCCACAAACCCGTATCGATCGACTCGTTGACCTCGGCCAGGAGCGTCATGAGTGAAAAGGCGTGCCCCGTATGGCATCGGAAGCGAACGATCGATCCTTCTTCGATCTGCACCAACACGCCATGGCAGTCCGGACAGGTGTACTTCGAGATATTGCCTAATTCCATCACCCCAGCCTTGAGCCCGTCGCCTTCCATGGCGATGAGAGTTTCGACCTTGAGATTCTCGTCACTTCCCGCGGGCGCTGCCAGCCCTTGTGCAGGCGACCCGACCAAGCTGGCGACGATGACGGCGAGTTGCTGAACCGTCCCGACATGATCCACGCTCACATGCCTGATCACGCTTTCCGGCATCGAGTCGTGCATGGCTTCGGCGGGCTGCTGAACGAGCACCACGCCGCCACGGTCCTTGATAGCCCATGCACCGGCCGTTCCGTCGTCTAGCGCGCCACTCAGGACAATGCCGATGACGCCCTCGCCATGCGCCACGGAGGCCGAGCGGAAGAGCGCATCTATGGAAGGTCGCGCCCTGCCTTCTCGCGGTCCACGAGTGATCCGCACCTGATTGCCTTCGATGAGCAAGTGGCGGTCCGCGGTGGCCACGTAAACCTGACCGGGCACGATGGCCTCGCGGTCCACTGCTGCCTTCACCGGTAGCGCACACGTGCGTGCCAGGATCGGCGCGAGCAAGCTTGGCGTTTCCGGTGGTATGTGAAGCACCACGAAAACCGCCGCAGCAAGCCCCGCAGGAAAGTTGGCAAGCAGGCCGGTCAACGCTTCGACACCACCAGCGGAAGCGCCGACAACGATCAGTCTTTTCGATGCTGGATCAGTGTTCATGACGTCACTGTAATGGTTCGGTTCCCTGAACCAATGTCCGCCGCTTGCGCCAAGAGACGTCGGAGGCCACGGCCCGTGGCCGAGCAGGGCACGTGCCGAAGAACGCGGAGCCGCCGCTGGCGCTGCACCGAGCTGCGAACGTACGAAGGCGCGATCCGATGCTGCTCGCCGCGGGTACAGTCGCAGATTACCTGCGGCTCATGCTCGCGAACACACATCGAACATGTCGGCCGGCTCTTCCTGCAAGACCTGCCAGCTCGCCGGATCGCTGGCCGGCATGAGCCAGCCTTGCCTCGCCTCGCAGGGGCGCGATGATCCCTTCGCCGCGTCCGCCCGACGCCATCAACTGGCGCAATTTCCAGCGCGCGCGCCGGGATCTCGTGGCAAAAGCGCGGGTTCGGCCCAACTTATCTCGATGCGGTCGGAGCGCAGCAGTGCGGGCCGCGGCAACGTTTGACCTTGGAATCACGCACCGCAGCTCTACTGCCAAATGCGTGGCACGCACGTTGGAAAGGTGCAAAGCCGTCGCCCCCCGGGCACGATGCCACCGGAGTTCAGTGCAGCAGTCGTCTAGCCGGCACGACATCTGATCGAACGCGTCGTGTTAGACCGAACTCTCGACGCAGAACCGAACGTCAGTGCGCGTCCGCGCCGAAGGCGGGGGTCCATGTCACAGGGCTGCCGGATGCCCCGCATTCTCATGCGGGCCTCTGGATCGTCTACGACCCGCCCGCGCGTCGACGCACCACCATGCCCACCGCGGCGATGCGCTCGACGCCCTCGTAGGCTGGGCGCTCGAGCTCTTCGCCGAAGACGTCGGGGTCGATCTCGCGATAGGAGAGATCGAAAGCCGACGCGTCGATCAAGCGCGAAGCAGCTGTCTTGAACGCGTCCTTGCCTTCGACGATGGCCGAGCCGGTGTAGAGCACCAGCTTGCCTCCCGGCGCCAGCATCGGCAGTCCTTCCTTGACGATGCGCTCCGACAGCGCGGAGCCGAAAAGGCCTCCACCGTGACGGTAAAGCCGCTCATCAGCGTCGATGAGGAAGGGCGGATTGGCCACGATCAGGTCCAGCCCCTCTGCGACGCCGCGGTACAAATCGGAGCACCTGAAGGCGACGTCGGCCAGGCCGATGGTTGCCGCGTTGACGCGCGCCATGTCGAGCGCTCTCTCATTGACATCCACCAGCTCGATGCGGGGCGCGCCACCGGTTGACCGCTCGAGCAAGTGGCCGGCCAGCAAACCGCCCGCACCGGCGCCGCAGCCGACGTCCAGCACACGACTCAGGGCGCTGCTGCCTTCGAGTTCTCTCTCGATCAGCGATATGAAGCGGTAGGTATCCGGTCCGCAGAAGACCGAATCGCCTTCGCTCGTCGGATATGCGGAGTGAACGTAGGGCTGGCCGTTGAACGAGGCGAACCGCACAAGGCTGCGCCCGAACCCGTCTCCTAGTAGGGCAATGGCCTCAGCCCTGCGCAGATGGTCAAGCGCTTCGGCGGGCAGCAGTTCCAGCGCGAAGTCCATGTTCCAGCCGAAAATGTCGCGCAGTGTCCGTGCGCTTTCGCCGGCGCGTTGCGCCCGAACGCGGCGGTGCGTTTCCGGCGTCACGGTCACGAACTCATAACCGCTGCCACGCAGCCAGAGCGCAAGGTGATGCAGAGCGTGCTGCCTGGGCGAAAGCACAGGAGAGGGATGTAATGGCATGAGAAGCGAAGTGCCGCAGTGTCGATGGGGCAGGATGACGAAGAAGTCGGGTCTGCCGCGTAGGAAAGCTCCGCGAAGATCCAACCGCTGCTAACACGAGCGCTAACGAGCGCCGCCATCAGGTGCACAACGATGAGCTCGTCAGCGGTGCATGCCAAGGGCTAAGGATGTCAGCGAGCCGAATCCGGTCTTCGACGCGATCAGCGCCCTCTGACTTTCGGTTGCCGCCGACGGCCAGCAACGCCTCGCCGTTCGCACCCGATCGTACGAGCAGCGAAAAACCGCAGTTCTTCTGGCAAGCTTGCCACGAGAACGCTATGTACGCTGCCTTGAGCCGGGGATGCGGTGTAGGCGAACTGACTGCACGACTTGCAAGCCGCTGCGGCTCTGTGATGGCGAGCAACTGGAGCGAGTCGGCCGTGTTCAACCGCGAGAAGACTCAACGCAACGGTGATAGTCCGCTCGAGGCCATTGTTGACCGCTGGGTGGTTTAGGGCGTGATGTTGGTGACGTGATCAAGCAGAGCGAACGCCACACGCCAGGCACGGCCGTCGCAGTGGACGGTGGCTGTGCGCTGGTTGATCCGAACGATTTCCCCGACGTGACGATTCAGGCTTTGGTCGGTGAAGCTCACACGCTGGCCGACGCGGAAGTCCTGTTTGTGATGGATCTCCGGCGGCGGCCTCAGCGGTGCACCAGGCGACGGTGAGGTTGACGTCTCTTGCTGCTCATCGGGCGGCGCGATGGCGGCGTACAGCACACTGAAGCGCTGTTTGCTCCGCTCGTCGATCAGCGTGACCTGTCGGTCTTTCATTGCCGCGATGCGCGCCTCGCGCAGCTTGCCGGTACCCCAGTCCCAGTACTGCACCAGTTGACCCATGTGCAGCTGCGAGCGCGCCTGCACGATGCGCCGTGGATCCGCCATGAGTTGCTCGATGACCCAACTGAGCTGGTACAACTCGGCGCTGGTGGCAATGGGGAGATCTTCGATCTGCTTGACTCGCATGCTGGCAATTTTGCCAGCGCCTATGTGCTCAGGCCGCGAGCTTGTCGTCGCCGCGGGATCAATCGGCGCGGCACGCCGTTTGCTCGACGCTTTTGGTCCAAGCCGACGGAACAAGTGCGAGCAAAAAGCAGGATTTTCTACGCAGCGAGTAGGCACGCGACAAGCATCCGGAACGAGTTCAGGTTGGGAGTCCCAGTGGGCCGCCCGCCCGGACCCCGCCATCGGCTGTCAGTGGACAGGCGTCCCACACGGGCTAGGTCATGAACGACCACAACAAAATGGGAAACAAGGCGCCTACCCAGATGAACCAGGGCCAGCGAACGCCCGAAAGCCGGCACGACCGTCAGACCATGGCCGCTGGACCTCAGAACCAGATCTCCGCGCGCAAGGCGGCGGCGGCGCGGGCCGCACGCCGAGAGGTGCAGGCTAAGGGCCGCGCCGACGCCATGGCCGCCCCGCCTGTGCCTCGCCCGCTCGTGCCACGAGGCGTGCCAGTGGTCCCGTTAGCTCTCAGACAAACCGGGCGCGCCATGTCGTCAGCACCCCTGCCCTTTTCACAACTTGACGCCCTGGGCACGCGGCCCGTCGCGCGCCAGGCGCTGTGTGCCGCACGGGTGCGTGAAGTCGGCCAAGTGGACCATGTAA
>JAQGMP010000395.1 GCA_028292285.1 Variovorax sp.
GCGGCATTCGCGCGGAGCTGGCCGGCAGCCTCGCACAGGCCACGCTGTCATTGCAGGGCGAGGCCAGCACGGGCACGCAGAAGATCACGCTCGACACGCGTGCCAGCGGCGGCCTCGAACGCGCCGATCAATGGCGCGCATCGATCTCCAGCTTGCGACTGCAAGCGCAAGACAGCACGCGTCCCGGCCCGTGGACGCTGGAATTGAGCCGCGCCGTCAGCGCCACCCTCCGCAGCGCCGCCGCGAACGGCAAGACGGCGGCACGGCTCGACGTCGAAGCGACCGCCGCCGCCGCGACGCTGCGTGGCCCGGTACCGGGCACGGTGCGCATCGATTGGCAGCCGCTGCGCTTCAGCCAGAGCGGCGCGCCGACCAACCGCGTGTACCGCCTTCAATCGCAAGGCAAGCTGCAGGGCCTGCCGATGGCATGGGCCAGCGCGCTGGGCGCCAACACGGCCCTGGCCGACGCCGGCGTCACAGGCGATCTTCTGTTCGACGGCGATTGGGACATCGACGCGGGCGACGCGCTCCGTGCCCACGCGCGCCTTGCGCGGCAAAGCGGCGACATTCGCGTGCAAGCCGGCGAAGCGGCGCTCGTCACGCGCATCACGAGCCACGGCACGGGCACGGCGGCCGAGCGCACGATGACCGCGGCCGACGGCGACGCGGTCGGCCCCAGTACGCCGGCCGGCTTGCGCCAGGCAGAGCTCAAGGTCGACGCCGAGGGCGACGCCGTGAAGGCGACGCTGGCCTGGGAGAGCGAGCGCGCCGGGCAACTCAATGCCGAAGTCTCGAGCCGCGTCGTGCAACGCGACGGCGGCTGGCAGTGGGCAGCCGACGCGCCGCTGGCGGGCCGGCTCACCGCCAAGCTGCCGAGCCTGGGCGTCTGGTCGATTCTTGCGCCGCCCGGCTGGCGCGTGGCCGGCACGCTCGAGGCCGATGCAAGCCTGTCGGGCAACCGCGCGGCGCCGCGCTGGAACGGGACATTGAGCGCTGACCAGCTCGCCTTGCGCGCGCCCGTGGAGGGGCTCGACTTGCGCGACGGGCGGCTGCGCGTCGCGCTCTCGGGCGACCGCATCGAGATCACCGAATTCACGCTCAAGGGAGGCGCCGGCAGCACCGCGCGCATCGCCGGCCAGAGCGGCAACAGGAGCACCGCGGCCAGCGAGGCCGCGAGCGATGGCGGCAACCTCTCGGCACGCGGGGAAGTGCGCTGGAGCACCGACGCGACCACGACAGGTTCGGGCATACGCATGTCGGTGCAAGGCAAGCTGTCGCGTTTGCGGGTGCTGGTGCGCACCGATCGGCAAGTGACGATTTCCGGCGATGTGCAGGCGCGGCTCGACAACGGCCAGTTCACCGTGCGCGGCGACCTCAAGACCGATCGCGCGGTGATCATCCTGCCCGACGAAACGGCGCCGAGCCTTGGCGGTGACGTGGTGGTGCATTCGGCTGCCAAAGACCGCGAGGCGGCCGAGCAGGCCAGGCGCGAGGCCGCCGCGCGCGCTGCCGAAAGTACCGCGGCGAGCACCGCCGCCCGACCACAAACCGCCAAGCCGCCGGACATTGCCGTGACCTTCGACCTCGGCGACGACTTCGCAGTGCAGGGTCGCGGCATCACGACGCGGCTCGAAGGCAAGCTCGACATCCGCAGCACCTCGCTCGAAGCGCCGCCGCGCATCACCGGTGAGGTCAAGACGGTGCGCGGCCGCTATCGGTCGTACGGACAGGAGCTCGACGTCGAGAGCGGCTTGGCGCGCTTCTACGGCCCCTTCGACAACCCGTCGCTCGACATCCTGGCGATCCGGCCGAACATCACCCAGCGCGCCGGTGTGCAGATCACCGGCACCGCGCAATCGCCACGGGTCCGGCTCTATTCCGAGCCGGCGCTCTCGGATGCGGAAACGCTGTCTTGGGTGATTCTCGGGCGCGCCCAGGCCAGCAGCGGCGGCGAGTCGCTGTTGCTGCAACAGGCCGCGCTGGCGTTGCTCGGCGGCCTCGGCAAGGGCGGCACCGGCGGCAGCCTGGCGAGCCGCTTCGGCCTGGACGAAATCGGCTTCAAGGGCCCGGGAAGCGGCGGCGATCTGCGCGAATCGGCGGTGACGCTCGGCAAGCGGCTGTCGTCGGACTTTTACGTGACCTACGAGCGCAGCATCGGCGGCACCTTCGGCACGCTCTTCATCTTCTACGACCTGACCCAGCGCCTGACGCTGCGCGGGCAGGCCGGCCAGAAGAGCGGACTCGACCTGATCTACACGCTGAAATACGACTGAACTGTTAAAGTCGCCGCCGCTGCGCGCACGCCCTCAGCGGCGCAACTGGCACTATTCGTCCTCGTAGTTCAATGGATAGAACGGGGTCCTCCTAAGACTCAGATACAGGTTCGATTCCTGTCGAAGGCACCAAAAACCTGCGCTGCCGGGCCTCACCGAGCAGCGCATTCAGCTTCAATCGGGCGTCATGGCAACGGCCTTTGCCACAGATTCCTCAGACCGGCTGCCGGTGCGCATGAGCTGTCCTTCCTTCATGAAGTACGAGCTGCAGGAGTCATTGGAGCCACCGCGCCATTTGATGCAGACCGCGCCGTCGTCTTTGAACGTCCAGTCGCCTGCGTCCTTCCGGGTGCTGGAGCGGTTGTTGGCGTAGACCGTGCCATCGCGCTTGAAGTCCCACCTGATCTTTGCGCCGTCCGGGCGGGCGAAGGTAAAAGCCTTGCCGCCGATTGCCTCGCTTGCCTGCTCCTTTGTAAGGAACGCTGGTCCGCTGTCAGCGTGCACGGAGAGAGAACAACACGCGACCACGAAAAATGCGAAGGTTTTCGACAAGGGCGGCTCCAGAGTTTCAGGCGATCTTAGCAACGGGACCACGATCATTCGCGATCAATTTGTATACTTAAGTGTGAGTTAGTTCCTCCCCTTGGGGTGATGTCGTAGGCACAATTGCTTACATGACACAGAGTACACAAACCTCTCACGAATGGTGGAAAGACAAATCGGACTCGACCGAACGAGCCGCTTTCACCCAGTCCTACCGTTCCAGCCAGCGCGAGCAACATGCCGCCGGCTGGCGCCGCAACGTCATGCTCGGGTTCCTGGCGATCGCCATTCCCGTGCTGATTCGGCTGCTGATCGCGTCATGATGTTCAACGTCGCCAATCGCCCCGAGCGCCTGAGCATCGAGCAGATCCATGGGCTCGCGGATTCGCTGCGAACCGGATCTGCAACCGACGGCCGCACCGCCGCCGCCATCGCCGATGCGCTGGAATCGGTCGCTCGCGAACGCGCATGCCGCGCCGCGCGCCTGCACCGCCAATTCGGTCTGCGCAACTCGGCGTCGGTCCGTCGCGTCGCCGAGTGGGCCGTCACGAACTTCTAAGCGGCTTGACCGCCCGGCCGCGGCACGACGCGCCGCGCCAGCACCCTCCGAACCCGCCCATGGCGGGTTTTGTTTTTTGGGCTTTCGCCGGGCATTACATTCGAGCGATGCACGATATCGCCGTCTTCATTGGCCGCTTCCAGCCCTTCCACACCGGCCACCTCGCCCTGCTGCAGCACACGCTTGCGCAGGCGCAGCGTTGCATCGTGGTCATCGGTTCGGCCTTTCACGCGCGTTCGCCGCGGCATCCTTTCAGCTGGCAGCAACGGGCGGACCTGATCCGCAGCGCATTGCCTGCAGCCGACCGCGAACGCATCACGTTCATGCCGGTGCGAGATCATCATGAAGACGCGGCCTGGATTGCCGAAGTCCGGCAAGCGGTAGAAAGCACGACTCAATCCAAGGCTTCAAACGCAGCGCCCGTCGTCACCGCTGAATCGACCGGCTCGACGCCGACCTCGATGCTGCTGGTGGGCCACCATAAGGACGCGACCACCGCCTACCTCGACTGGTTTCCTGAATGGCGGTTGGAGACGCTGGCGGTCGCCTCGCCCGCCACCGCCCGAGGGGCGCGCGACGCAATGTTCGGCGCCGCGGACGACGAGGCGCTGCGCGCGATGGTCCCGCCGCCGGTGTTCGACTTCCTTCGAACCTGGCGCGACGGGCTACCGTTCACCGCGTTGAAAGAGGAATGGGCCATGCTGCAAGCCTACCGCGCCACCTGGGCTGCCGCGCCCTGGCCGCCCACGCTCGTGACGGTCGATTGCGTCGTGAAATGCCGCGACCAGGTGCTGCTGATTCGAAGAGGCGAAGCGCCGGGCAAAGGCCTGCTCGCTGTGCCGGGCGGCTTCATCGAGCAGCGTGAAACCACGCATCGTTCTGCGCTGCGCGAGCTCGAAGAAGAAACGCACCTCGACGTCCCCGACGCCGATCTGCGTGCATGCCTCCAGGGCACTGCCGTGTTCGACGCCCCCGATCGCAGCGAGCGCGGCCGCACCATCACGCACGCGCACTACTTCGACCTGGGCGATCGTCCTTTGCCGGCGATGCGCGCAGACGACGATGCGGCCTCGGCCAGCTGGACGCCCATCGCCGCACTCGTGGCCGAAGAAACGCACTTCATGGACGATCACTTCGCCATGCTTCACCACTTCCTGCAGTTCGACTTGCCCGCTTCACCGAACT
>JAQGMP010000162.1 GCA_028292285.1 Variovorax sp.
TCGTACCAGGCCATTTCGCGGATCATCGCCTCGGCTACTTGCGGCGTCGAGGCGCGCGCGGTGAGCTGGTCGATGCCGTCGCGCACCTCGGTGGTTTCTGAAAACATCACGCTGGCGCCGGCGCGCACCAGCAGGTCGGTGCAAAAGCCGACCGCCGGATTCGCGGTCACGCCGGAGAACGCGTCGCTGCCGCCGCACTGCACGCCGACCACCAACTCGCTGGCCGGCACGGTTTCGCGGCGCCGGTCGTTCAACCGCTCCAAATGTTCTTCGGCCTGCCGCATGATCGACTCGACCATCGACATGAATCCGACATGCGCGTCGTCTTGCAGGCACACGACGTCGAGCTTGGGGCTGGCGCTGTCGCCGATGTCGGCCACGTTGCGCTCGTCGATCAGCGGGATGGTGCCGGGCGGCATCAGGCGCTCCGGCTGCAGCTTTTCGCAGCCCAGGCTGACCAGCATCACCTCGCCGCCGAAGTTCGGGTTGAGGCTGATGTTGCGCAGCGTGCGGATCGGGATGATCGCGTCCGGCGCATCGATGGCGACGCCGCAGCCGTAGGTGTGCTCGAGCGACACCACGTCGTCGACGTTCGGGTATCTGGGCAGCAGCTCGGCCTTGATGCGCTGCACGGCGAAGTCGGTGACGCCGGCCACGCACTGCACCGTCTGCGTGATGGCCAGGATGTTGCGCGTGCCGACCGAGCCGTCGAGGTTGCGGTAGCCCTCGAAGGTATAGCCCTCCAAAGGCGGCTGCGGCGCGGGCTTGACGGTGGCAATCGGCAGGCCGACGAGCTCGCGCGCGGCCGGCATCTTGAGCAGGCGCTCGTGCACCCACGTGCCGGCTTTCAGGTCCTTCAACGCGTAGCCGATGACGACGTTGTAGCGGCGAACTTCGCCGCCCACGGGGATGTCGACCAGCGCCACCTTGTGCGCTTGCGGCACCTTGTCGACCAGCGTGAGGCCGGAGGGAAAGACGGTGCCTGCCGGCAGGCCGCCGTCGTTGACGACGATGGCGACGTTGTCGCGGTCGTCCATCGTGATGTACAGGGGCGTGCGGGTCGAACTCGTCGGTTTGGAGGTTTCGGCCTGCAACGTCATGGGATTTTCTCAGTTATACGATGACCTGCGAGGTCGACCCTGATCGTAGCGACGGCAGTCGAAACCGTCAACGCATGAACGCCGGCGTTTTCATTGGAGTTTCGAGTGTTTTCCCCTACTTGGAACAACCAGGTACGTTGTACGATGACTAAAGAAATGGAGGCTCCCGATGAACGCTTCTTCGCCCGGCCCGGCAGCCGTTTCTTACCGCGGCCTGCCCAATACCTTTCGCGCTGACCTGATCGCCTGCAAGCGCCTTATCGGCTGCTGGTGTTCGCTTGCCAGCCCGATCAGCACCGAGGTGCTGGGCATCGCGGGGTTCGACTGGATCTTGCTCGACGCCGAGCATGCGCCCAACGACTCCATCAGCCTCATCCCGCAATTGATGGCGCTCAAAGACAGCGCCAGCGCTCCGGTGGTGCGGCCGTCCTGGAACAACACCGTCGAGATCAAGCGTCTGCTCGATGCGGGTGTGTACAACCTGCTCATCCCGTTCGTGCAGAGCGCGGACGAGGCGCGGCATGCCGTGGCCGCCACGCGCTACCCGCCGCAAGGTGTGCGCGGCGTGTCGGTTTCGCAGCGCGGCAACCGCTATGGCGCGCTGCCGCATTACATCCACGAGGCCAACGAGCACATCGCGGTCATGGTGCAGATCGAAAGCCGCGCCGGCGTCGAGGCCACCGCGGAGATTGCCGCGGTCGAAGGGATCGACGGCGTGTTCGTGGGTCCGCAAGACCTCGCTGCGGGGTACGGCCATCTGCACGACCCTGACCATCCCGACGTCCAGGCCGCCATCCGGCAAGTCTTCGACAGCGCCCGCGCTGCCGGCAAGCCGAGCGGCATCCTGGCGCCCGTCGAAGCCGATGCACGGCGCTACCTGGAGTGGGGCGCGACCTTCGTCGCGGTGGGCAGCGACCTGGGCGTGCTGCGCGGCGCCACGCAGGCGCTGTGCGACAAGTACCGCGACGGCGAAGCGACACCGCTCGCGCCGCAATATTGAAACGAAAGAACCGTCAAATGAAAATCGGATTCATCGGCCTCGGCATCATGGGCGCGCCCATGGCACTCAACCTCCTGAACGCTGGCCACGAACTCTTCGTGCGCACGCGCAGCAAGGTGCCCGAATCGCTGGCAAAGGCCACCGCCTGCAAGACCAACGCCGACGTGGCGCGTGCGGCCGACGTCATCGTGCTGATGCTGCCCGACACGCCCGATGTCGAGGCGGTGCTGTTCGGCAAGGACGGCGTGGCCGAAGGCCTCGCGTCAGGCGCGGCCGGCAAGACCGTGATGGACATGAGCAGCATCTCGCCGATCGAAACCAAGGTGTTCGCCCGCAAGATCAACGCGCTCGGCTGCGAGTATCTCGATGCGCCGGTGTCGGGCGGCGAAGTGGGCGCCAAGGCGGCCAGCCTGACGATCATGTGCGGCGGCTCCGAGGCCACCTTCGAGAAAGTGAAGCCATTGCTCGAGGCGATGGGCAAGAACATCACGCTGGTCGGCGGCAACGGCGATGGGCAAACCACCAAGGTGGCCAACCAGATCATCGTGGCGCTGAACATCGCGGCGGTGGGCGAGGCGTTGCTGTTCGCCAGCAAGGCCGGCGCCGATCCGGCCAAGGTGCGGCAGGCGTTGATGGGCGGCTTCGCGGCCAGCCGCATCCTCGAAGTGCATGGCGAACGGATGATCAAGCGCATCTTCAACCCGGGCTTTCGCATCGCGCTGCATCAAAAGGATTTGAGCCTGGCCCTCGCCGGCGCCAAGTCGATGGGCGTGGCCTTGCCGCAGACCGCATCGGCCGCGCAGTTGATGGCGTCGTGCGCGGCCCACGGCTGGGACCAGCTCGATCATTCCGCGCTGGTCAAGGCGCTGGAGCAGATGGCGGCGCACGAGGTGGCCGCCGGCTGAGCGTGCCGGGCATCAACCGGCCCTGAGGGGCAGCAAGGCGCGCCAAGCCGCGTCAACCCGCCTCAACCGGCCTACGCCGTACCGAGCGAGCCGCTCAGGCCGTTTTAGGCCGCGGCGCCCGCTCGACGCTCGGCAGCAGCATCGCCACGATGCCCAGCAGCGGCAGGTAGGCGATCAGGTGGTACACGTAGTCGATGCTGGTGTGATCGGCCAGCAGGCCCAGCAGTGCCGCACCCAGCCCGCCCATGCCGAAGGCGAAGCCGAAGAACAGGCCCGACACCATGCCGACCTTGCCGGGAATGAGTTCCTGCGCATAGACCAGGATGGCGGAGAACGCGGACGACAGCACCAGCCCGATCACGATGGTCAGCGTCGTCGTCCAGAACAAATCGGCGTGCGGCAGCAGCAGCGCGAACGGCGCCACGCCGAGGATCGAGGCCCAGATGACCGGCTTGCGCCCGATGCGGTCGCCGACGGGGCCACCGACCAGCGTGCCGAGCGCCGACGCGAACAAGAAGATGAACGGGTGGTACTGCGAGCTTTGCACCGACAGGCCGAACTTGTCGATGAGATAGAACGTATAGAAGCTGCTGATGCCGGCGAT
>JAQGMP010000276.1 GCA_028292285.1 Variovorax sp.
CAATCGCCCGGGCACGCACAGCCCGAACAAATGCTCGGTGTTGTGCCTCGTGCCCGGCGCGTAGCGGCCAAGCCACTGCGGGTAGATCTCGTAGACGTTTCGCACGCGCCAGTCGACCAAGTGCGCCGCCAGGGCGCTGCCCTCGCCGCAATCGATGCCTGTTTCTTCACCGACTTCACGCGCCGCGGTCAGCATCGTGGGTTCGTCCAGCGCGTCTTTGCTGCCCGTGACCGATTGCCAGAACTCATCGGCATCGGCTCGCCGAATGAGCAGCACGTCGAGCGCGGGCGTGTAGATGACGACCAGCACCGACTCGGGGATTTTCCAGACCCGGTCGGTCATGGTGCAGGCAGCGCGATCAGGCTTCCTGGACGTTGCGCAGCTTGATGTGCAACTCGCGCAGCTGCTTCTCGTCGACCGGGCTCGGCGCCTGCGTGAGCAAATCCTGCGCGCGCTGGGTCTTGGGGAAAGCAATGACGTCGCGAATCGATTCGGCACCGGTCATGAGCATCACCAGGCGGTCGAGACCGATGGCGATGCCGCCGTGCGGCGGTGCGCCGTACTGCAGCGCGTCGAGCAAAAAGCCGAACTTGAGCTGCGCGTCTTCAGCGTTGATCTTGAGCGCGCGGAACACCTTGCTCTGCACTTCTTCGCGGTGGATACGAACCGAACCGCCGCCCATTTCGATGCCGTTGAGCACCATGTCGTAGGCCTTGGCGATGCACTTCTCCGGCGCCGTGTCCATCAGGTCTTCATGCCCGTCCTTGGGTGCGGTAAACGGATGGTGCACGGCCGACCAGCGCTGGCCTTCCTCGTCGAACTCGAACATCGGGAAGTCGACCACCCAGAGCGGTGCCCAACGGTCTTCGAGCAGCCCGGCCTTCTTGCCGAAACTGCTGTGGCCGATCTTCACGCGGAGTGCGCCGATGGCGTCGTTGACGATCTTTTCCTTGTCGGCGCCGAAGAACAGGATGTCGCCATTGCGGGCACCGGTGCGCGCCACGATCTCGGCCAGCGTAGCGTCGTCGAGGTTCTTCACGATCGGGCTTTGCAGGCCGTCACGGCCGGCAGCCGCGTCGTTCACCTTGATGTAGGCCAGGCCCTTGGCGCCGTAGATCTTGACGAACTCGGTGTACGCATCGATTTCGCTGCGCGGCATGCCGCCTTCACCGCCGCCGCCCTTGACGCGGAGCGCCACGACACGTCCACCTTCCATGGTCGCGGCGTTCGAGAACACCTTGAAGTCGACGCGCTTCATGATCTCGGTCAGCTCGGTGAACTCGAGCTTGACGCGCAGGTCGGGCTTGTCCGAGCCGTACTTGAACATCGCGTCGGCATACGTCATCGTCGGAAACACGGGCAGATCGATGCCGGCGGCCGAGCGGAACACCTGGCGAATCATCTTCTCGAACATCTCGCGGATTTCTTCTTCCGCCATGAACGAGGTTTCGATGTCGATCTGGGTGAACTCGGGCTGCCGGTCGGCGCGCAGGTCTTCATCGCGAAAGCACTTGACGATCTGGTAGTAGCGGTCGTAGCCGGCCACCATCAGCAGCTGCTTGAAGAGCTGCGGCGATTGCGGCAGCGCGAAGAAGCTGCCGTCGTGCACACGGCTCGGCACCAGATAGTCGCGTGCGCCTTCGGGCGTCGACTTGCCGAGCATCGGCGTCTCGATGTCGATGAAGCCGTTGACATCGAGGAACTTGCGTGCCTCCATCGTGACCTTGTAGCGCAGCATCATGTTGCGCTGCATGGCGGGGCGGCGCAGGTCGAGCACGCGGTGCGTCAGGCGGGTCGTTTCGCTCAGGTTGTCGTCGTCCAGCAGGAACGGCGGCGTCACGGACGGATTGAGCACCTTGAGCTCGTGGCACAGCACTTCGATCTTGCCGCTCTTGAGCGTCTCGTTGACGGTGCCTTCAGGACGCGCGCGCACGAGGCCCTTGACCTGCACGCAGAACTCGTTGCGCAAGCCTTCGGCGGTGGCGAACTGCGCGGCGCGGTCGGGATCGCACACAACCTGCACGTAGCCTTCGCGGTCGCGCAGGTCGATGAAGATCACGCCGCCATGGTCTCGCCTGCGATTGACCCAACCGCACAGGCTGACGGTTTCGCCCAGTTGGGCTTCGGTCACGAGACCGCAATATTCAGAACGCATGAGCATGGTGATTTCCGGCGCCGGTCGGGCGCGTCTTGTCTTGTTTACTGCCTGATCGACACCGTGGCGGGGCCGCCCGGAACGACCACCCCCATCGACACGATGTACTTGAGCGCGTCGTCCACGCTCATCTTCAATTCGATGCAATCGCTGCGCTTGAGCATCACGAAGTAGCCGCCCGTCGGGTTGGGCGTGGTCGGCACGTAGACGCCGAGGTAGTCGCCGCCGCCCATGTGCTCGAGCACGTCGGCACCGGGCGTGCCGGTGACGAAAGCGATGGTCCAGACGCCTTCACGCGGCCATTGCACCAGCACCGCGGTGCGAAAAGCGTTGCCGTTCTCGGAGAACAGTGTGTCGGACACCTGCTTCACGCTCGAATAGATCGACCGCACCACCGGAATGCGCCGCACCACCGCGTCGCCCCAGCCCAGCAGGCGCTTGCCGACGAAATTGCTGGCGACCGCGCCGACCACCAGCAGGATGGCCAGCGTGAGCAACACGCCCAGGCCGCGCACCTTGTGGTCGAACAGCCACTTTTGCCAGTCGTCGGGCAGCAGCCACAACGTCTGGTCGAGCGTGCCGATGATCCAGTTCAGCACGCCGAGCGTGATGACCAGCGGCACGATGACCAGCAAGCCTGACAAGAGCCATTTGCGAATCGCGAGCATGGAAGGCCTCAGTCGCCCTTGGTTGCGGGCTTGGCGGCAGGCGGCGGCGATGCGGCCGGCGTGCTGGCGGCGGGTGCGGGCGCAGCCGCGGGCGCGGATGGGCTCGCTGCCGGTGCGTCGGCGCTGCCGCCACTGGCGGGCTCGGCCGGCTTTCCATCCGACTTCTGATCGGGCTTGTCGCCGGGCTTGTCCGACTTATCTGCAGGCTTCTTGCCGCCGCCCTCGCGGAAGTCGGTCACGTACCAGCCCGAGCCTTTGAGCTGGAAGCCCGCCGCGGTCACCTGCTTCTCGAACGTGCTCTTGCCGCAGTTCGGACACACCGTGAGCGGTGCATCGGACATTTTTTGCAGCGAGTCTTTGGCGAAGCCGCAGGAACTGCACTTGTAGGCGTAGATGGGCATGTAGGGGCAAGCAAAAATGCGGCAGAACGCCGCTTGCAAAGCCCTCGATTATAAGGGCGCACCCTGTCAGGGCCGCACTCCACGGCCGTCCGGAGGTCTGGCCCGTCAGGCTGGCCCGGTCGCCAGCGGCCGGTGCGGCGTATGGGTGTTGCCGACCCATTGCGGCGCGAGCGAGCCCACCACGATGCCGGCGAACGAGGCCACAAGGCCCGCCAGCTGCGCCGGGAAGACGGCACCCCAAGGCATCGCGAGGAACAACAGCCAGAAGCCAATGCCCAGCACGATCGAGGCAATGGCGCCCTGGGTGGTGGCGCGCTTCCAATACAGGCCGCACACCAGCGGCACGAAGGCGCCCACCAGCGGCACTTGATAAGCGCCCGACACCAATTCGTAGATGGGAGTGCCTTGCATCCGGATCGCATAGGCCAGCACGGCCGCGCTGAACACCAGCACGGTCACGCGCATCGTCTTGAGGTTCGACTTGTCGCTGCCTGCCGGGCGAAACTGCCGCCAGATGTTCTCGGTGAAGGTGACGCTCGGCGCCAGCAGGGTCGCCGAGGCGGTCGACTTGATAGCCGACAAGAGTGCACCAAAAAACAGCACCTGCATCACGAACGGCATCTTTTCGAGCACCAGCGTCGGCAGCACCTTTTGCGGGTCGTCCTTGAGCAGCTGCGCGGTTTCCTCCGGCATGATCAAGAGCGCACTCGCTACGAGGAACATCGGTACGAAAGCGAACAGGATGTACGCCACGCCGCCGATGATCGGCCCGCGCGTCGCCGACTTGACGCTGTTGGCGGACATCACGCGCTGGAACACGTCCTGCTGCGGGATGGAGCCCAGCATCATCGTGATGGCCGCGGCAAAGAAAAAGATCATGTCCTTGAAGCTCGGCTCGGGCCAGAACTTGAAGAGATCCTTGCTGGTCGCAAAGTCGATGACCTTGCCGGCGCCGCCGGCCATGTTGCCTGCGAAGACCGCGATGACGGCGAGCCCCACGACCAGGATGATCATCTGCATGAAATCGGTCACCGCCACCGACCACATGCCGCCGAAGAGCGTGTACGCCAGGATCGACGCCACGCCGATCGTCATGCCGGTCGGGATGCTGATGGCGCCGGCCGACAGCACGTTGAACACCAGCCCGAGCGCCGTGACCTGCGCCGAAACCCAACACAGGTAGCTCACCATGATGATGATCGAGCAGGCGACCTCGACCACCCGGCCATAGCGCTCGCGGTAATAGTCGCTGATGGTCAGCAGCGTCATGCGGTAAAGCTTGCCCGCGAAGAACAGGCCGACCAGGATCAGGCAGGTGCCGGCGCCGAACGGGTCTTCCACCACGCCATTGAGCCCGTTGTTGACGAACTTGGCCGGGATGCCGAGCACCGTTTCGGAGCCGAACCAGGTGGCGAAGGTGGTCGTCACGATCATGACCAGCGGCAGGTGGCGGCCGGCGATCGCGAAGTCCGAGGTGGTTTTCACCCGCTTGGCCGCGTACAGCCCGATGCCGATGGTGACCAGCAGATAGACGATGACCAGGGTCAGCAGCATGACTCGCTCCTTGGTGTGATTCCTCGCTCAGCACATCCGCACCCGCAGCAGCAGCTGCATGGCCAGCACTCCCAATGCAAATCCGATGCCACCCTAGATGATCCCCTGCAGCAGCCGATTGGTGCGCTTCTGCGCGGCCAGCAGCTCGGCGAGTTCGCGGCGGTGGTCGGCCGGCCGGTTCTCGAGATAGTCGTGCAACAGGCGCGGCAGCTGCGGCAGCAGCTTGGCGTAGCGCGGGGCCTCGGCCTTGAGCTGCTCGAAGAGCTTGCGCGGACCGATCTGGTCGACCATCCACTTCTCGAGAAACGGCTTCGCGGTGTGCCAGAGGTCGAGGTCGGGGTCGAGCTGGCGGCCGAGGCCTTCGATGTTGAGCAGCGTCTTCTGCAGCAGCACCAGCTGCGGCTGGATCTCGACATGGAAGCGGCGCGAGGTCTGGAACAGCCGCATCAGCAGCATGCCGAGCGAGATCTCCTTGAGCGGCCGGTCGAAGTGCGGCTCGCAGACCGCGCGGATCGCGCCTTCGAGCTCGTCGACGCGGGTCGTCGCCGGCACCCAGCCGCTTTCGAGGTGCAACTCGGCGACGCGCTTGTAATCGCGGCGGAAGAACGCGATGAAGTTCTGCGCGAGGTATTCCTTGTCGAACTCGGTCAGCGTGCCGACGATGCCGAAATCGAGCGCGATGTAGCGCCCGAAGCTGCCCGGCGCGATGCTGACCTGGATGTTGCCCGGGTGCAT
>JAQGMP010000411.1 GCA_028292285.1 Variovorax sp.
TGGCAAACTGGCTGTAAGTCAGGCCCAGTTCACGCGAGGCGGCGTTGATACGCGCAATCCACAACTGACGGAAAACACGCTTCTTGGTGCGGCGATCGCGGTAGGCGTATTGGCCTGGCTTCATCACCGCCTGTTTGGCGACGCGGAAGACATTGCCGCGACGTCCGCGGAAACCGTTGGCGAGTGCGAGAACTTTTTTGTGGCGGGCGCGAGCGGTTACACCACGTTTGACGCGAGGCATGTGTGTACTCCTTGTTCGTCTGGGTTAAATGCCACGGCCGGGCAACATCGCGGCAACTGAAACCATATTGGTTTCATGCACTGCGACTGCACCGCGGAGGTGACGCTTGTTCTTGGTGGTCTTCTTGGTCAGGATGTGACGTTTGAAGGCTTGACCGCGCTTGACGGTGCCACCTGGACGAACGCGGAAACGCTTTTTCGCGCTGCTCTTGGTCTTCATTTTGGGCATGTAATGCTCCTTTAATTGTGCTCGTGAGGCGCTGCGGATATTCCACAGACTTGTTGGCCCCGAGACACTTCTTTATCTCGCCGCTGCCTGCGCTTTTCAGCACCGGCAACCGCGAAATTCCTGCATCTCTCTAAATCCGAACCGCTCAGGCCGAAGCCGTTGCGGGTGCCGCGGCTTCCGCAGCGGGCTTTGCCGGCGCGCCGACTTTTTTGCGCCCTGGCGCGATCATCATGATCATCTGGCGGCCTTCGAGCTTCGGAAACTGCTCGACCATGATCAGGTCGCCCAGTTCATCGCGAATCCGCTGCAAAAGGGCCAGACCCAACTCCTGGTGCGTGATCTCGCGGCCGCGAAAGCGCAGCGTGATCTTGCATTTGTCGCCCTCTTCAAGAAAGCGCTTGATATTGCGCATCTTGATGTTGTAGTCACCATCGTCGGTACCGGGCCGGAATTTGATTTCCTTGACCTCGATGACCTTCTGCTTGGACTTCGCCTCGGCGGCCTTCTTCTGCTCGTGGTACTTGAACTTTCCGTACTCGATCAGTCGACAGACCGGTGGGTTGGCCGCAGCCACGACCTCTACCAAATCCACATCTTGTTCACCGGCCAGGCGCAAGGCCTCGACAAGACTTACAACCCCCAATGGCTCGTTTTCCGGGCCGATCAGGCGGACTTCCGGGGCCATGATTTCCCGGTTCAGGCGGTGTTGGCGTTCCTCGCGGTGGCGGCGGTCGCGAAATGCAGTAGCGATGGTCAGAATCCTTCAAAATTTGCTACAGAACCTGTAGCGAACACCGTTCAGCCCTCGCGGACAAGCGGTACGTTTGGCAAGGAAACAGATGAGGTGTTTCCCGGACAAATCAACGCTTGTCGGCAATATCCTGGACGAGGCGTTGCTTGAACGAATCGAGGGACATTGCACCGAGGTCTTGATTGCCCCGGGCGCGCACTGCGACGGCACCTGCCTCCTTCTCTTTGTCGCCCACGACAAGGATGTAAGGAAGCTTTTGCAACGAATGCTTCCGTATTTTATACGTGATCTTCTCGTTGTGCAGGTCGAGCTGGACCCTAACCCCTTGATCCTGCAGCGTTTTCGCCACTTCCGCAGCGTAATCGGCCTGACCTTCACTGATATTGAGCACCACGACCTGTACCGGGGCGATCCATGCGGGCATCGCGCCCGCGTGGTGTTCGATCAACATGCCGATGAAACGCTCCAGGCTGCCGACGATCGCACGGTGCAACATGACCGGGTTCGCGCGACCGCTGCTTTCGGTCACGTATTCGGCGCCGAGACGCTCGGCCGTGTTGAAGTCGACCTGCATCGTGCCGCACTGCCATTGACGACCCAACGCATCTTTGAGCGTGTACTCGATCTTGGGACCGTAGAAGGCGCCGTCGCCGGGCGAGATGATGAAGTCCACACCCGAGCGGCGCAGCGCTTCCATGCAGGCATGCTCGGCCTTGTCCCACAGCTCTTCTGCTCCCACGCGGTTCTCCGGGCGTGTCGCGACCTTGTACAAAATCTCGCCGAAGCCGAAGTCGGCATAGACCTTTTGCAGCTTGGCCGTGTACGCCACGCACTCGTCGAGGATCTGGTCCTCGGTGCAGAACACGTGGCCGTCGTCCTGCGTGAAGCCGCGCACCCGCATGATCCCGTGCAGTGCGCCCGAGGGTTCGTTGCGGTGGCATTGGCCGAATTCGCCGTAACGGATCGGCAGGTCACGGTAGCTGCGCAAGTCGCTTTTGAAAATGAGTACATGGCCGGGACAGTTCATCGGCTTCAGCGCGTATTCGCGCTTTTCCGATTCGGTCGTGAACATGCTTTCTCGGTAGTTCTGCCAGTGGCCCGTTTTTTCCCACAGGCTCTTGTCGAGAATCTGCGGGCCCTTCACTTCCTGATAGCCCGTCTCGCGATACACGCGGCGCATGTACTGCTCGACCTCTTGCCACATGGCCCAGCCTTTCGGATGCCAGAACACGACGCCCGGCGCCACCTCGTCGATGTGAAACAGGTCGAGCTCTTTGCCGAGCTTGCGGTGGTCGCGCTTCTCGGCTTCTTCGATGCGCTGGATGTACTGGTCCAGCTGCTTTTTGTCGGCCCAGGCCGTGCCGTAGATCCGCTGCAGCTGTTCGTTCTTGGCATCGCCGCGCCAGTAAGCGCCGGCAAGTTTCGTGAGTTTGAAAATCTTCAGAAAACGCGTGTTCGGCACATGCGGGCCGCGGCACATGTCGACGTATTCCTGGTGGTAGTACAGGCCCATCGACTGCTCGTCCGGCATGTCTTCGACAAGGCGCAATTTGTAGTCTTCGCCACGCGCCTTGAAGACGTCGATCACCTCCGCGCGCGGCGTCATCTTTTTGACGACGTCGTAGTCCTGCGCGATCAGCTCGCGCATGCGCGCTTCGATGGCCGCCATGTCGTCGGGCGTGAACGGCCGCTCGTACGAGATGTCGTAATAAAAGCCTTCTTCGATGACCGGGCCGATCACCATCTTCGCCGTCGGATACAGCTGCTTCACCGCATGGCCGACCAAATGCGCCGTCGAGTGCCGAATGATCTCCAGCCCTTCGTCATCGCGCGGCGTGATGATTTGCAGCTTGGCGTCGTGATCGATGATGTCGCTGGCATCGACCAGCAGCCCATCGACCTTGCCG
>JAQGMP010000447.1 GCA_028292285.1 Variovorax sp.
GTCGAAGCCGCGCAAAACGGCAAGCTGACGGGTGTGCTGCTCTACAGCTGGGCCAACAGCACGGGCGATCCGGAGAACTATGCCGGACGCATCTTCGATCCGCGCCTGCGCTTCGCGACCTGGAAAGACATGTCGCTGGCACCGCGCATCGACGGCCTGATGACCGAGGTCGACGAAGCCAAGCGCATGGCTGGCTACAAGGCGCTCAACGCAGAGTCGTCCGAAAAATCGTGGGCGATCCCGCTGCTGCAGGGCGTGGCGACGGTGGCGTATTCGTCGACGCTGCAGCCCGTGCTGTTCGACAACGGCTACGTGCTGCCGGTCGAATACAAGTACCGCTGACAAGATTTGCTGACAAGGCAAGCGCGCGCCCGTGTTCCAACTCGTTTCCATGATCGTGATACGCCGCCTGCTGGTGGCGATTCCGACCCTGCTGCTGTTGTCGCTCGTGGTGTTCGTGGTGCTGCGATTGCTGCCGGTCGACCCCTTGGCGATGATGCTGCCGCCTTCCGCGACTGCGGCAGATTCCGCGGCGTTGCGGCAGCAGATGGGCATGGACAAACCGATCCCGATCCAGTTCCTGATCTGGCTGTGGGATGCGGCGCGCGGGAGTCTCGGCAACTCCATCAACTTCCGCCAGCCGGTCGTCGGCTTGATGGTCACTGCGCTGCCGGCCACCATCGAGCTGGCGATGGTCGGTCTGCTGCTCGCGTTGACGATCAGCATTCCCGGCGGCGTCATCGCCTATGTGCTCTACAAGCGCAAGCGCGAGACGGCGGCCGACCTGGTCGTCACGCTGCTGCAGTCCATCCCGTCGTTTCTCTGGGGCTTGCTGCTGATCCTGGTCTTCGGCGTGCTGTGGCCGGTGCTGCCGTTCAGCGGGCGCGTCGGGCAGGAAGTGACGCTTCCCGGCATCACCGGCTTCGCCTTGATCGACTTGCTCGTCACCGGCCAGTTCCAGGCCTGGTTGAGTGCGTTGTCGCATCTCTTCTTGCCGGCATTGGCGCTCGCGCTGAGCTTTGCGCCGCTGGTCATTCGCGTGCTGCGCTCCGGTCTGATCGATGCGGCCAACGAGCCCTACGTCGAGGCGGCGCGCCTGCGCGGCCTCTCTGAAACCCGTATCCTCTGGCGCCACATGCTGAAGAACGCGGCGCTGCCGACGATCACCATGATCGGCGTGCAGTTCGGCTTTTTGTTCGGCGGCGCGCTGCTGGTCGAAATGATCTTCGGTTTTCCCGGGCTCGGGAACCTGATGGTGCAAGCGGTGAAGGGCAACGATCTGCCGTTGATCCAGGGCATCTCGTTGATCTTTTGCGCGCTGATGCTGGCGATCACGGTGATCGTCGATGTGCTGTACGCCGTGCTGAATCCGAAGTTGAGAAACCTATGACGCCGCCTTTGGCGCCGGTGACGACCCACGCCGCGCCGGGCCGGTCTTCGAAGCGGCACGGTGCGTTGAGGCAGCTGATGTCGCAGCCACGCGTGCTGATCGGCGGCGGCATTCTCCTGCTCGTCGTTCTGGCGGCGCTCTTTGCGCCATGGGTCGCGCCGCACGATCCGCTGGAGCAAGACCTGCTGCACATGCTGTCGCCGCCGATGTGGTCTGCGGAGGGCGACAGGGCCTTTCCTCTGGGCACCGACAGTCTGGGCCGCTGCGTGCTCTCGCGCGCCATCTACGGCGCGCGCGTGGCCTTGCTCGTGGCCGTGGTTTCAGCCTTCGGCGCCATGCTGCTGGGCAGCACGCTCGCTGTCCTCGGCGGCTACTTCGGCGGCAAGATCGATCGCGGCATCAGCTACGTGGTCGACCTGTGGATGTCTTTTCCGCCGGTGGTGTTGTCGTTGATCCTGCTGGTAGGACTCGGGTCCGGCGTCGACAAGGTGATCCTCGCGGTCGTGCTGGTCGACTGGACGCGCTTCGCACGTGTGGTGCGCGCCGACGTGCTGGTAACGCGCCGGCGCGACTACGTGCTGGCCGCCCGGCTCATCGGCTTCACGCATCTGCGCACCATGCTGCGCGAGGTGCTGCCCACGGTGGTGCCGCTGATGATCACGCTGTTCTCCATCGAGATGGGCATCGCGATCATCGTGGAGGCGACGCTGTCTTTCATCGGGCTCTCGGTGCCGCCGGACATCACGACCTGGGGCCAGATGCTGGCCGATGCGCGCAGCGACATGCAGAGCGCCGCCTGGGTCATGCTGGTGCCGGTCGCCTGCATCATCGTGACGGTGCTGGGCTGCAATCTGCTCGGTGACGGCATTCGCGTCGCGCTCGATCCGCGCCTGCGCACGCGGGGCGAATGACGATGCTGTCGATCTCCAATCTCAGCTTGACCACGCAGGTCGATGGCAAACCTGTCGACTTGCTGCGCGACATCACGCTGTCGGTCGAGCGCGGCAAGGTGCTCGGGCTGGTCGGTGAATCGGGCGCCGGCAAAAGCATGATCGGCCGCTTGATCGCGGGCCATACGCCGCCAGGGTTCGAGGTCACGCAGGGCCGCATCGACTTCGACGGCAAGAACCTGCTGTCGCTCGGCGCACGCGAATGGCGCGGCCTGCTGGGTCGGCGCATCGCCTTCATTCCGCA
>JAQGMP010000465.1 GCA_028292285.1 Variovorax sp.
CCGGCATGCTGGGCATCGGCATTGGCGGGACGGCTGAGAAGGCCGTGCTGATGGCCAAGGAAAGCCTGATGGACGACCTGGACATGTACGAATTGCAGGCCAGGTCGTCATCAGGTGCAGCACTGACCAGGGTCGAGGCCTTGCGCGCCTATTCCAAGCGCATTTACATTTTCATACAGCTCGATGCGAAGCGCCTCGACCTTGCTCAGCTCGGCGCTCGATGCTTTCTTCGCCTGCAGCTCGTGCATGTCGAGGTCGTCCATCAGGCTCTCTTTGGCCATCAGCGCGGCCTTCTCTGCCGTGCCGCCGATGCCGATGCCGAGCATGCCGGGCGGGCACCAGCCTGCGCCCATCGTCGGCACCGTCTTCAGCACCCAGTCAACCACGCTGTCGCCGGGGTTCAGCATCACCAGCTTGCTCTTGTTCTCGCTGCCGCCGCCCTTGGCCGCGACCGTCACTTCGAGCGTGTTGCCCGGAACGATCTCGGTGAAGATGACGGCCGGCGTGTTGTCCTTGGTGTTCTTGCGATCGAACTGCGGATCGGCCACGACCGAGGCGCGCAGCGTGTTGTCCGGGTGGTTGTAGCCCTGGCGCACGCCTTCGTTGATGGCGTCGTCCAGGGAGCCGGTGAAGCCGCCCCAGCGCACGTCCATGCCGACCTTCAGAAAGACGTTGACGATGCCGGTGTCCTGGCAGATCGGGCGATGGCCGGTCGCGCTCATCTTGCTGTTGGTCAGGATCTGCGCGATCGCATCCCTGGCGGCCGCGCTCTGCTCACGTTCGTAGGCCTTGGCCAGATGCGCGATGTAGTCGGTCGGGTGGTAGTAGCTGATGTACTGCAGCGCGGCGGCTACCGACTCGATCAGGTCGGCTTGCTGGATGATCGTCATGGGGTGTGGGAATGATTGATGGGCCTCTCAATTATCTCCCCGCGATCTCTCCGCGATCTCCCGGCGCATTCCTCCGATGTGCCTGGCGCATCCGCCGGCCCGGACGGGTCAGTAGAAGCTGGCTTCCACCGGTCCGAAGGGCTGGAAGGTCGACACCACGGTGTCGCCGCGCGCCACCGCGAACTGGCGCGTGAAGCTGCCCGACATCACGCGCATGCCGGCTTCCAGCGTGACTCCGTAGTCGGCCAGCTTGTTGGCCAGCCAGACCACCGCCTCGATCGGGCTGCCCATCACTTCGGCGCCGGTGGCCGTGGCACGGCGCTCGCCGTTGAAGTCGACGACCACCTCGGCCCCGGCCAGCGGAATGCGGCTGTCGTGCGGGCTTGCAGCGCCCGTGACGAAGGCTTTCTGCTGCGCGTTGTCGGCCATCGAGAGTGCGATGTCGGCCGAAAAATTGCCGCGCACCTCGGCGATTTCCAGGGCCGGCTCGACGAAGGCGATGGCGCGGCGCACCTGGTCGGCGTCGACCCTGGGCCCGCGCAGCGGCTCGCCGAGGGTCAGGCACAACTCGTTCTCGATACCGGGCGCGATCAGTTCGTCGAACGCGAGCCGCGCGCCGGAGCGCAGATGCCCGGAGCGCAGCAAAAAGCCGAAGCAGGGTTCGGGCACGCCCTGCTGCGCGCGCATGGCGGCGGAGGTCAGGCCGATCTTCCAACCGGCCTGCGCGTCGCCCTCTGCGACGGTTCTGCGCAAGACGGCGAGTTGCACCGCGTAGGCCTCGGGCAGGGTCAGCTTGCCGAACCACTCTTGCGGCATGTGGTTCTTGCGCTGGATGCCCGCCCAGATCGCGTCGGCTGCGTATTCGATGTCCATGGGCGGTGTTCCTTCGCGGTGGCGCGTGTGGCGGCTAGCGTTCTTCCTCGGCCAGGTGGCCAAGGCAGTTGCCGGCATCGACGCGCGCCAGCAGGCGCTTCATCACGGCGAGTCCGTCGGCCTTGAAGTAGATGCGTTCGGGCTCGGCCCAGGGGCGGTATGGATCGTGGATCAGGCCCGCCAGGTCGCCGGCCTTGATCTGGTCGCCCAGCTCGAAGGTGGGCTCGAAGATGCCGGGCACCGGTGTGAAGATGTAGTGGTCGCCGCGAAACGAATAGCGCTTGCTCGGCGCGGCGTCGTCCATCGGCGCGGCTGCCGGCAACACGCCCAGCGCCTGCAGCATGCCGCGGATGCCGCGCTCGATGATGGCCAGGCCTTCGGCGCCCACCGCGCCCTTGCCGCCGAACTCGCCGGTCGCGAAAAAGGTGCCGTTCTTGCGCGCGGCCGAGCCGATCATGAGTTCGCTCTCCAGCGAATCGAGGTACATCACGCGCGGCGCAGCAAAGGCCTTGATCAGCATCTCGGTCTTGTCCGCCGCGGCCTGGTCTACCGGCCGGTTGACGAACAGCATGGGCACGTAGTCCATGGTGATGCCGCCCGCATGGAAGTCGAGGATGTAGTCCGCCTTGGGCATCAGCTCGGTTTCGATGTAGTGGGCGATCATCTGCGTGGGCGTGCCGTTGGGGTCGCCCGGGAACAGCCGGTTGAGGTTGCCTTTGTCGACCGGCGAGGTGCGCGTGCCGTTGAGATAGGCCGGAAAGTTCAGCGCCGGAATCAGGATCAGCCGGCCTTTCAACTCGTCGAGCTTGAGCGCGTGCATCAGATGCATGATCGCCACCGATCCCTCGTACTCGTCGCCATGGTTCGCGCCGGTCAGCAGGACGGTGGGGCCGTCGCCGTGCCGGGCGACCATCAGCGGCACGGGAATGAATCCGTAGGCGTCGCGATCGTGCGAATAGGGCACCTGCAGGCAGCCGGTCTGGATGCCGTCGCGTTCGAAATCGATGGCGGTCGTGACCTGCGACTTCGCAGCTTGGGGAGCGTGGGTTGTCATGGCGTCAGTTCCACTTCATTCCGCGGATCTGCTCGACCTTCAGGTTGCCCCCGCTCAGCACGCAGACGGCCGTCTTGCCCGCGGGAATCGAAATCTTGCCGGTGCGCAACGCGGCCACGGTGGCCGCGGCAGCGCCTTCAGCCACCAGCTTGCAGCGCTCCATCAGCCAGATCACCGAATCGAAAATGTCGCTGTCGTCGACCAGCACGATGTCGTCGACGTAGTTGCGCACCACCCAGAGATTGTTTTCGCCGACCTGGCGTACCACCAGGCCGTCGACGATGGAGGTAACGCTGTCGAGCACGATGCGTTTGCCTTCGCGCACCGAGCGGGACATGGCCGGCGCACCGGTGGATTCGACGCCGATGATCCTGGCCTTGGGCCAGGCGGCCTTGACCGCCATCGAGACCCCGGAGATCAGCCCGCCGCCGCCTATCGGCACGATCACGTAGTCGACCTGCGGCACGTCCTCGGCAATTTCGAGGCCCACGCCGCCCTGGCCCGCGATCAGCACCGGGTCGTCGAACGGATGGATGTAGGTCAGGCCCTGCTCGCGCTGAATCTCGAGCGAGTAGGCGTAGGCGTCGTCCCAGACCTGGCCGTGCTGCACCACGGTGGCACCGTAGCCGCGCGTGGCGTTGACCTTGGCTTCGGGCGCGTTGACCGACATGACCACCGTGGCAGCCACGCCGTGCACGCGGGCGGCGTAGGCCACGCCCTGTGCATGGTTGCCGGCCGACGAGCAGATGATGCCGCGCGCCTTGTCTTCGGCGGACATCTTCGACAACACGTTGAGCGGACCGCGGATCTTGTACGAACCGGTGCGCTGGAAAAGCTCCGCCTTGAGCAGGATGTTGGCGCCCGTCAGTTCCGACAGCGTGGCGCTGGGAAGGATCGGCGTGCGGTGAATGTAGGGCGCGGCAATGGCGCGTGCGGCCTGAAAGTCCGCGGTGGTCAACGGGGTCATGTGTGAAAAGGCTCTTTCAAAACCGGGTGTCGATACAGGCCCTCACACCCGTCGCGCTGGGCCAGGAAATTAGACCATGCATCGATTTTTCGTTTGTTGCGTTTTCAGAGGGGCGGGCAAGGCCGCACGCAACGAATCCCGGCCATGCTCGCCGAGTCCGCAACAAAGTTCGCATCAGACCAAGTTGCGCAACAAACCCATATCAGCACCGGAAAACCTTGGCAAATATTGCGATTCGGGAAGCGCGGCGCGCGCAACACGCAATCGCCGTCGGTAGGCCGTCGCCTACAATTTTTTCACATGGCGGCACATCGCCCACCACCCGGAACGCAGGAGATCCAATGATCACGAAATTTTCGCGCTGGCGCGGGGGCTTCACAGCCCTTGTCTTTTCTGCACTGGCTTGCGCGGGCCTTGCCGCCAATGCCGCCGATTTCAAGATCGCGACCAGCGGCGAGGTCACTTCGATGGACCCGCACTACGGCAACATCTTCCCGAACAACAACATCATGGAGCAGGTGTTCGAGACGCTGGTGACGCGCGACCCCGATTCGCGCCTGATCCCCGGCCTCGCCACCTCGTGGAAGGTGGTTGACCCGACGACCTGGGAGTTCACGCTGCGCAAGGGCGTGAAGTTCCACGACGGCTCCGATTTCACGGCCGACGACGTGGTGTATTCGCTGCAGCGGCCCGCCACGCTGGTCAGCAGCCCGGCGCCGTTCACCACCTACACCAAGGCCATCACGGGCATCGAAGCGGCGGGCACCGACAAGGTCCGCGTCAAGACTGCCTCGCCGTATCCGCTGCTGCCGAACGATCTGAGCGCGCTCTACATCGTCTCGAAAAAGGCCACGACCGACGTCAAGACGCCCGAGTTCGACCAGGGCAAGGGCATGGTCGGCACCGGTCCCTTCAAGTTCGTCAGCTTCGCCCGCGGCGACCGTGTGGAACTCGCCCGCAACGATGCGTACTGGGGCACGAAGGCGCCGTGGGACAAGGCGACGATCCGCATCATCACCAACGATGCATCGCGCATCGCGGCGCTGTTGTCGGGCGAGGTCGATGCCATCGAGAACGTGCCGTCGGCCGACTACGCAAAGCTAAAGACGAACGCACAGTTCAACGTCTTCCAGAAGGTGTCGCACCGCACGATCATGTTCATGCTCGACAGCAACCGCGACGTGTCTCCGTTCGTCACCGACAAGGACGGCAAGCCGCTCGCCACCAACCCGCTGAAAGACCCGCGCGTGCGGCTGGCGATCTCCAAGGCAATCAATCGACAGGCGATTTCCGATCGCGTGATGGAAGGTCTTTCGCTGCCCACCGGCAATCTCGTGCCGCCGTCGATCTTCGGCTACGCACCGGATGTGAAGGTCGAGCCCTACGATCCGGCCGGCGCGAAGAAACTGCTGGCCGAGGCCGGCTATCCCGACGGATTCGGGCTGACGATCCAGGCGCCCAACAACCGCTTCGTCAACGACTCGCGCATCACGCAGGCCGTGGCGCAGATGCTGACGCAGGTCGGCATTCGCTCGAAGGTCGACGCGATGCCGTTCTCGGTCTACGTGGGCCGCGCGAGCAAGCTGGAGTTCAGCATGGTGATGCTGGGCTGGGGCGCCACCAGCGCCGAAGCCTCCTCGCCGATGCGTGCGCTCATGGCCACCTTCAACAAGGACAAGGGCATGGGTGCCTACAATTGGGGCCGCTACTCCAACCCCAAGTTCGACACCCTGCTGGACGAAGCGCTGCAGACGCTCGACGAGAAGAAGCGCGAAGGCATGCTGCAGGACATGATCCGCATTCTTCATGCCGACACGGCGGTGGTGCCGATCCACCAGCAGGCGACGAGCTGGGCCACCCGCAAGGGCCTCTCGTACATTCCTAGAACCGACGAGTACACGCTCAGTCAACAGTTCTTGCCGGCCAAGTAAGCGCCGGTGCTTTTACGCACAGCGC
>JAQGMP010000485.1 GCA_028292285.1 Variovorax sp.
GCAGCCGGAACCGCCGGCGGAGCAGCAGGCGGAGGCATCGGCAAAGGCAGCGGCTCCGGCGCTGCCCCCGTCCCGCGAAACGCCACCCGGCGCGCATCGAACGGCGCCCTGAACCGCGTCCACAGCGCTTCGGCAAACGACCCCGCCCCCACGCCCATGCCGCTGCAGTTCGACTGCGCCGGCGTCGCACCGGTGTAGTCGCGCGCCCAGTAGCGCGGTGCGCATGCCGTAGTGGTCGGCGCTTGCAGGCAACCGATGTCGTTGTCGGGGCTGAGCAGGCGCGCGCACGCGGGGCTGACGCTCACCTTGTCGGGGTCGACCGGCGTGCCGGCGCCGACACCTGCGTTCTCGAGTTCCTGCGCACAGGCCTTCTTGGCGTCGTCGACGATGTGGACCGACAGCTTGAAGTTCGCCAAAAAGTTGTCGCTGCCCGCGCGGCACAGCAGGTCGCCGGTGCGCAGCAGTTCACCCGCCAGCGACGACGGCGCTTCGCCCGGCGGCGCGTTGAGCCGCAACCGGGCCCATCGGTCGGTCAGGTCTTTGAAGGCGGCGGCTTCGGCGCTCTGCTTTTGTGCCGCCTGCGTGCGCAAGCTGTCGATGCCCTGCCATGCGGCGACGCCGAAGGTCGCGGCCGTGCCGATGCCGATCGATGCCGTCACCGCACCGGCTTTCAACACGCGCGCCTGCAGCCGGCTGACCGTGGCGACGGCACCGGCCGTGCCGGCCGCCGCGCCATTGGCGTTGGCGTTGGCCGCATCGGCATTGGCCTTCGCGTTGGCATGCGCCAGTGCCGGCCCGATCTGCCCATCGTCGATCTTGAACAGATCGTGCGTGCCGTGCGCGATGCGCGCGAGCATTTCGCCATCGAGCCGGTGCCCGATTTCGGCGCCCAGCCTGAAGTAGCTTTCCCACTGCGCTTCGTCGAAGAACTGATCGGTGGTCGGCTGTTGCGGAAAGAGCGGATTCGCCGCCTTGAAGTTGACCAGATCGACCGGCAGCTCGGCCGACATGTTGGGCTTGACCAGCACCATGTGGCCGCGCAGTCCACTCGCGTAGTCGATGCGGGCCAGTGCAAGGCAGGCCTGGCTGGTGGTCGACGCCAGGTCGTTGAGCGAGCCGAAGACGCCGGTGTGCGGCCAGTCGGCATCGACGCACGGCTTCAGAAAAACGATGTCGGCGTTGAGGTCGATGCGGGCGCGCCGAATCAGGTTTTCGAGATCGTTGAAGCGGTAGTTGGGGTCGGCGCCGCAGTCGGCCACGACGATGAGTTCGGCCTCTTGCCGCAGCAGCGCATATACGCCGGTGTTCTCGAAATGGCCGCCGTCGCTCAGGTACCAGTTGGCCGACCCGCTGCCCGGAAAAGCACCGAAGCACTCGAACAGCATGAAGCGCGTCTTCATCAAAAACGTGGTCGAATGCCGCGCCGCGCCGACCTGCAAAATGCCGGCCTTCGCGCTGTTCCACCAATAGCCCAGCCGCAGTCCCGCGAACACCGACAACGCCGCGATGCCGCGCTTCGTCATGCGGCCGAGGCCCGGTGCAAAGGCCGCGCCCGAGATCGCGGTCCAGGCGCCGACGGTGAGCGCGGCCTCGCCCCGCGCCTTGGCCCATGGCGCACCGACCGCCTGCATCCAGCCCAGCGGGCCGATGGTCAGCGGCAGGCTCTTGCGGTCCCGGTTGAAGAGCTTTTGCTTCGGGTCGTGCGTCTGGTTGATGCACACGTTGATGAAGTGCACCGGCCCGCCGAAGCGGTGCGGCGCGTACTTGAGCTGCGCCAGATCGTCGTCGGCATCGACCGAGCCGACCGGCACTTCGGGCGGCGACAAACCCGACAGGCCGTCCAGCGGGTTGGCGCCCAGCCGGTGCTTGTTGGCCGCGCCCAGATAGCCGCGCACGATGCGCGCCCTGTAGAACATGTGCAGCGACGACAGATTGAGGAACGCGAAGTTGCGCCCGGTCGTCCACGCGTAGCCGAAGACGATCGCGAAGATCGTCGCGAGCCAGACCCAGCCGCGCGAGAACTCCAGGCCGTCGTCGGTGAACACCGGCAGCAGCACGCCGGCATAGAGCACCGCGATCCACCAGGCGGCGAGGCAGAAAGCGACGATCAATCCGACCAGGCTGCCGAGTGTCATCAGCAATTGGCGGCCCACGCCGGGCATCTCGCTCTTGCCGCTGTAGAGCATCGGCAGCACGCCGCGCAGCGCGGCCGCACCCACCAGCAGCACGCCGCCATACGACGCCCGCGTTCCGCGCGTTTCGGCCGCCAGCCACCAGGCACTGCGGTCGAGCCAGCCGAGCAGCGCGAGCACCACCACCAGGTACAGCATCGAGGCCAGCGTGTCGGTGAGTTCGTTGCGCAACGCAGCCGCCGCGCAGCCCCGCAGGGTGCGATACAGCACCCAGCCGAGCGCGATGACCCAGGTCGCCGCAAAGGCGCCGAAGGCTGGCGCCAGCCACACCGGCGCCCCGTAGTTCAGCTCCAGCGTCGGCCCGAAATAGAACGTCACGGCAAACAGCGCGCACCACAGCGCCATCATGCCGACGATGGCTCCCACCGACGGCCGGTCGCGCACCGACCAGTACGCATCGGCCAGCACGATCGACAACGCCCACGGCACCAGCGTCATGAGCCAGAGCGTGGGCAACTGCGTGGCCCATCGCACCGGCGCGATCACCGCTTCGGCGTTGTCCAGATCGATGGTGCGCGCCATCGCTTCCCACAGGCCGAGGTCGACGAAGGCCAACCCGAGCCCGATGAGGCACGCCGCGATCGCGATCTCGATGTGCGTGCCGAGCAGGTTGCGCAGATACAGCGCCACGGCGAACAACGTGTCGCGCATGCCGCCCGGAATCAGGTAGCGCCCGTTGCTGCGCAGCCACCAGCCGAAGCGCACCTTGTCGACCTCGGCGAAAGCGCCTTCGACCGCGCGCACTTCGTCGGCCGTGGTAGCGCGCGTGCACAGGCGGCCGAATGTCGAGCCGATGTAGCCGCCGCCCGACACGGTCGAGAGCAAATCGAACTTGAGGAGCTGCCGCTGCTGCGCCAGCGCCTTCAGCATGCCGAGGCAGAAGGTCGCACTGCGGATGCCGCCGCCCGACAAGGCGAGGCCCCAGGGACGGCGGCCGTCGTCGGCGCCTTCGAGCGCAACGCGGCGCTCCGCGACCAGCTGCTTGATGGTGTCGTCCATCCGGGCCTTTGTTGTCCAGCGTGAAATGTTTTCACGCGGCGACCGGTGCGGCAATGCGCCGGATGGTCTATGACCTATGCGGGAGATTCAGCGATGCATCAACTCCACGCGCTGACTTCGATGCGAACCTTGCCGCCGATGGCCGGCCCTGCAGCGCCGCTTGCAGGCACCGGCAACGGCACCACCACCTCCATCTTTCCGCTCTGCAGTTGCTGGTAGGCGATGGGCACCGTCGCACGGCCGCCGCTCGCGCTTTGCCAGCCGTATTGCACCTGCCACTTCTTCGCCGGATCGTCGGCGGTCGGCGGTGCGATCTCGATCACCAGCGTGTCGCGAAACAGCGAGCTGCCTTCGTAGTGGCCATCGAGCCAGAACTTCTTGTTGACCTGGTAATCGGGCACGCGCACGCCCAGCGTCATCGCATAGGCCAATGTCGGGCGGTCTTGCTTCACGCGCGCCTTGTTGGCGAGGAACACGGTCGACAGGTAGATCGATCGGCGGTCGGCGCTGGCCGGGTCTGTCAGCTCCTTTTGCGTGCGGCAGGCCGGCGAATCTTCTTCGGCGACGCGCCGGCTCAGGTACCAGCGCTTGCCGCGCGGTGCGGCCAGCAACTCGACCTGATAGAGCGCATCGACGTCGGCGTCTTTCGGGATGTCGGGCGGCAAGGTCACGCTCTCGACATCGAACCAGAGGTCGACCCGGATATCGCCGAAGAGAAATCGCACTAGGTTCTGGTAGGCCTCTTCGGAGTTGACGATGCCGAAGAAGCCCGAGTGCGATCGGTAGGTGAAAGCGCTGGCCACCGGCCTGGGCTGGTGCTGCGCATCGAGCGACCAGAGCGACGCGTTGTCGATGCGAACCAGGCCGTCGCTGCCGTGGCCGGCAAAGGTCCGCGACAAGCCCTTGGCGACCTCGTAGTCGCCGCGGTTGGTGCCGACCATGGTGAAGAAGCGCTCGGCCGGCGGCTGAATGTTCGCGGGCAGGCAATCGACCCGGCCATCGACCGCGGGCGTCGCCAGAAACTCCGCCATCTTGTCGCGGTTGAAGGTGTTCATCTCCGCGGCGGAAAGCCAGCTCGGCACGTTGATGCCGCCCACGTCGATGCCGTTGTGCGGCGTCGCATAGGTGAAGACCTTGTCGACGCAGGCCCGCGCCGCCGCGTCACCGAAGGCGGGGTTCTGCAGGAACGCGCGCACCACCAGACCGCCCATCGAATGCGCGACGAGGTAGCAGCGAAAGTCGGCCGCGACGAAGCCGGCGCCTTCGCGCAACGCGACCAGATCGCGCACCTTCAGGATCAGCTTGCTCAACCCTTGCGCATACGAGCCGACGTCGCGCGACTGGCCGTCGCCGAGCAGCTCCGACCCCGCGTCGTAGTAGCGGTACACGATGACCGATGCGGCCGGAATGCCGTCGACGTCGCGCCCGGTTTCGTCGGGCGACGGCTTCCAGTCCTCGTCGAGGATGTCGAGCCCGTTTTCGTAGACGCTCTGGTACTGGTAGTCGGCCACGAGCCGCACGATCGGCGACTCGAAGACGAACTTTTGCGCCGGCGCATTCTTGTTGATGGTGGCGCGGTACACGGTCGAGCCGACGTTGAAGCCGCAGAACGGATCGGCGGCGGTTTCGTCGCGCTCGGCCGCGGTCATCGCGTAGCCGCGCACGTAAATGATGGGGTATCGATTGCCGCTCATGGCGCCACTGTGGCCCGACACCGCGCGCGATGCCATAGCGCACATGGCCTACGGGCCTACGACATGGCCGATGCGCCGCCCTACATCCGGCGGCGCGCTGCACCGACGGCTGGCGCGCCAAGCCAACCTTACGGTCCCCCTACTTCGCCGGCACCGACAGCGCGAAACAACAACGAGACCGAGGGACCGTTCCATGCTTGCTCCTGTGACCGACGACCGCTTCGAGCGCCTGCAAAAGCAGTACGGGCGCGCCCTGACGCTGGCTGCGCTGGTCGAAGACGGCGCGGATCAATTGCCCCTTCCAGGTGCGGGCGAGACGCTGCGGCGCTGGCAGGCACTCGCCGCCGTTGCAGCCCACGATCTTTCACTGGTGAAGCTGTTCGAAGGGCATACCGATGCGATGGCGATCCTGGCAGAACTCGGCGGCGACGAGCCGCGCGAAGGCTCGCTGTGGGCGACCTGGTGCGCCGAGCCGCCGGACGCTCGCCTCGCTTTCGAAGCGCAGAAGCCTTTCTCCGATACGTCGCCATCTTTGCCGTCCTCGCCGGCCCCGCTGCTTCGCCTCTACGGCACCAAGGCGTGGTGTTCCGGCGCCGCGAGCGTCAGCCATGCGGTCGTGAGCGGATGGAATGCGGCGGGCGAACCTTGCCTCGCCGCCGTGTCACTGCATCAATCGGGCGTGACGGTCACCGACCAAGGCTGGGAAGCCGTCGGCATGGCCGGCAGTGCGAGCGTCGACGTGTGCTTCGACGGCGCGCACGCCACGCAACTCGGCCTGCCCGGCGACTACACGCGGCGCACCGGTTTTTGGCACGGTGGTGCCGGCATCGCAGCCTGCTGGTACGGCGGCGCGCTGGGCATTGCGCAAACGGTGCGCGAACGATCGCGCGGCAGCAAGGAGCCGTATCGGCTGGCGCATCTCGGCGCCATCGACGTCGCGCTCGCCGGCGCCGCCGCGGTGTTGCGCGAGTCCGCCGAATGGATCGACACGCACCGCGACGCCGATGCGCAGTTCGTCGCCATGCGCGCACGGCTGGCGGTCGAGCGCGCTGCCGAAGAGGTGATCCGCCATGCAGGCCGCGCGCTCGGCGCCGGGCCGCTGTGCCGCGATGCGCGCTTCGCGCAGGCGATGGCCGATCTGCCCGTCTTTCTGCGGCAAAGCCACGCCGAGCGGGATCTCGCATCGCTCGGCACGCTGGCGCTGGAACCGAAAGCTGCGCCGTGGACGCTGTGAACGCGCCCGAGCGGCTCGACGACCGCGCCATCGAAGGCATCGGCACGGCCGAAGCGGACTGGCTGGGCTGGTCGCGCCTGCTGCAATTGCCCGCGCTCACTGCCACTGAAGTCGTGCCCCGCGGCGCCCGCGCGGTCGTCGTGGCGCCGCATCCGGACGATGAAATCCTGGCGGTCGGCGGACTGCTCGCACACCTTGCGCGTGTCGGCACGCCGGTACTGATCGTCGCTGTCACCGACGGCACCGCGAGCCACGCCGGATCGACCGAATGGCCGGTCGAGCGACTGATTCGGCAACGGCCGCAAGAGAGCCGTACCGCCTTGCACCGCCTCGGCATCGACTCGGAGCCGGTGCGACTGGGCTTGCCCGATGGCGGGATCGAGGCCTCTCGCGATGTGCTCGCCGAGCGCCTCTCGCCGCTTCTCAAGGCCGACGACGTGCTCTTCACCACCTGGCGCCGCGACGGGCATCCTGACCACGAAGCCACCGGCGACGCGTGTGCCATGGCGTCGCTGCACAGCGGCGCGCGGTTGATCGAAGTGCCGGTGTGGGCGTGGCATTGGGCCAGGCCTTCGGACACGCGCCTGCCGTGGTGCCGCGCCCGCCGCATCGTGCTCGACGGCGACGCGGCCGAGCGCAAGCGCCACGCGGTGCAAGCCTTTACCAGCCAGCTGTCGCCCGACCGTTCGACCGGCGCCGGACCGATCTTGCGCGGCACCACGGTGGCACGGGCGTCGCGTCCTTTCGAGGTGGTGTTCGAATGACGGCCCCGAACACGACGGGCGACCTGGGCCAGATGACCGACAAGACCGCGTACTTCGACGCGATGTACGGCCACGCCGCCGATCCCTACGCATTGCGCACCCGCTGGTACGAACAGCGCAAGCGGGCCGTGCTGATGGCCGCGCTGCCGCACCCGCGCTATGGCCGCGCCTTCGAGCCCGGCTGCGGCGCGGCCGAACTCACGGTCGAACTCGCCGCGCGCTGCGACCATGTGCTGGCCAGCGACTTCTCCGATGGCGCCGTCACCGCCGCTCGCCAGCGTACCGAGTCGCTCGACAACGTGCGCGTCGACAAGCACGTCTTGCCGCGCGACTGGCCGACCGGCGAAGCACCCTTCGACCTCATCGTGTTGAGCGAGGTCGGCTACTTTCTCGATGCCCTTGCCATGACTGAAGTCGCGCGCCGCTGCGCCGCATCGCTGTCGGCCGACGGGGTGTTGGTGGCCTGCGACTGGCGTCCCGATTTCAAGGAACGCGCCCTGTCGACAGAGGCGGTGCACGCTGCCCTGGCAGACCTCGGCCTCGCGCAATGCGTGCGCCACGACGAAGACGATTTCCTGTTGCGGGTGTGGTCCCGCGACAGCCGTTCGGTGGCGCAACTGGAAGGCATTCGATGATCGGCATCGTCATCCCCGCACACAACGAAGCCGAGCACATCGGCGCGACGCTGGCCGCCGTGACGCGAGCGGCGATCCACCCGTCCCTCGACGGCGAGCCGGTGCGCGTAATGGTCGTACTGGACAGCTGCGACGACGACACCGGCGCCATCGCCGCGACTTACTGCAGGGCGCATGACGTGACGATGCTGCCGCTGTCGGTGCGAAATGTCGGCATGGCGCGCGCAGCCGGCGCAGCGCAGCTGCTGGACGACGGTGCGCGCTGGCTCGCCTTCACCGATGCCGACACCATCGTCTCGCCCGACTGGCTGGTGACGCAGCTCGCGCAAGACGCCGATGCGGTGTGCGGTTCGATCGGCATCGACGACTGGAGCGCGCACGGCACGCACAGCGACTTCATTCGCGATCATTTCGCACGCACCTACACCGACGCGGACGGGCACCGCCACATCCACGGCGCCAATCTCGGTGTGTCGGCAGAAGCCTATCGGCGTGTCGGCGGCTTCATGCCGCTGGCCTGCAGCGAAGACGTGGCATTGGTCGAAGCGCTGCAGGCGGCCGGCGCACGCATCGCCTGGAGCGCCGCGCCGCGTGTGAGCACCAGCGCGCGGCGCAACGCACGGGCGCGCGGCGGCTTCGGCGACACGCTGCTGGCGGTGATCGCGGCC
>JAQGMP010000287.1 GCA_028292285.1 Variovorax sp.
CCGCAAAAAATACGCACCGCTTTCGAAGAAGGCACGCGCATGGAAACGCCGTTTCAGACGACTTACCGCGTGACCTTGTGCGATACCGAACTGAATGGCGTCGCGCTAGAGGCAGACCGCAAGATCGCCATCTTCATCGGCGCCGCCAACCGCGATCCGCGCCGTTGGCCCGATGCCGACCGCTACGACCTCACGCGCCAGACCGTCGGCCATCTCGCCTTCGGCACCGGCGACCACAACTGCATCGGCCAGATGATCGCGCGGCTCGAAGCCGAATGCCTGCTGGCCGCGCTGCTCGAACGCGTCAAGGCCATCGAGCCCGCCGGTGCGCCGGTATGGCGCCCGGTGAACCAGATGCGCACCCTCGACCGGCTGCCCCTGCGGCTGGTTCCTCTCTGAAGGAGATTCCCATGATCGAAACAGACGTCATCGTCATCGGCGGCGGAGTGGCCGGCCTCACCGCCGCCATCACCGCGCGCAAGCTCGGCCTCGAAGTGCTGGTGGTCGAAAAGACACCGTGGTTCGGCGGTACCGCGGCCTTCTCGGGCGGCGCGCCGTGGATTCCGTGCAACCACGTGATGCGCGAGGCCGGCTTCAGCGACACGCGCGAAGCGGCCGAAACGTACCTGCATGCGGTGCTGGGCGATCTGTACGACCCGGTGCGCATCACGGCGTTTCTCGACGCCGGGCCGGAGATGCTGAAGTTCATGGAGCAGAACTCCGAAGTGCACTTCAAGTCGGTGCCGATGCCCGACTACGAGATGAAGCCCGGCGCTGCGGTGAGCCGCACTTTGCTGACAAAAGAATACGACGGCCTGCGCCTGGGCGACCAGTTGAAAAACCTGCGGCCGCAGATGTCGCAGCTGATGCTGTTCGGCAGTCTGCAGCTCGAAGGCTCGGACATTCATCCGCTGCGCAAAGCGCTCACATCGTGGCCGGCGTTCAAACACACGGCCAAGCTGATGACGCGCTTCGTGGCATCGCGCATCGCGCATGGCCGCGGCATGCGGCTGGCCAACGGCAACGCGCTGGCCGGGCGGCTGCTGCGCTCGGCCATCGACGCCGGCGTCACGCTGTGGAACAACACGCCGGCGCGCGAGCTGGTGACCGAAGCCGGGGCCGTGCGCGGCGTCGTCATCGAGAAAGACGGCCGACGGGTTCAGGCGACGGCGCGCCGCGGCGTGCTGCTGGCCAGCGGCGGCTTCGGCGCGAATGCGGAGATGCGCGCCAAGTACATCCCTTTCGCGGCGCACCACTGGTCGCTGCAGCCCGACGAGAACGTCGGCGACGGCATCAACCTGGGTGTCGGCGCGGGCGGCGTGCTCAACGTCGACAACGCGGGCGAATGCATCTGGACGCCGGTGTCGGTGCTGCGCAAGAGCGATGGCAGCGTGCTCAAGTACCCGCACATCTTCATCGACCGCGCCATGCCGGGGTCGATCGCGGTCGACAGCGAGGGCAAGCGCTTTGCCAACGAAGGCGGCTCGTACCAGAACTTCGTCAAGGCGATGCACGACAAGGGCCTGACCACCGTGCACCTGATCGCCGGGCGCGAGTTTTTGCGCAGCTACGGCATGGGCCTGGCGCGGCCGGCGCCGTTCGACGAGAAGCCGTACGTCGAAGCCGGCTACCTTGTCGAGGCGCAGACCCTGGAAGCGCTCGCCACCAGGATCGGCGCCGACCCGGCCGTGCTGAAGGCCACCGTGCAGCGCTTCAACGACAACGTCGCGAAGAACGTCGACCCCGACTTCGGCCGCGGTGCCGACGCGCATTCGCTGTTCCGCGGCGATCAATCGCACAAGCCCAACACCAGCCTCGGCGCGATCGGTGCCGGCCCGTACTACGCACTGGCGATGCACCCGGGCGACCTGAGCACCGTGATGGGCCTCGATACCGATGGCGAAGCGCGCGTGCTCGATCGCGCCGGGCGGGTCATCCCCGGTCTGTACGCGGCGGGCCTGGACATGAACTCGATCATGCGCGGCCTCTACCCCGGCGGCGGTTCGAGCATCGGCCCCGCCATGACCTTCGGTTACATCGCGGCCCAGCACATGAGCCGCAACGAACGGCCGCCCACCACGACCGCGCGCCCGCAATTGCAGGCCGTGGCCTGAAGCCGACTCGATCCAGCGAACTCATCGAAAACCATTCAACACGATTGAAAGAACACACACCATGAAGAACTTTTTCGACCTCAGCGGCGAGCGCATTTTCATCACCGGTGCCGGCGGTGCCATCGGCGGCGCAACGGCGCGCGTCATGTCCGAACTGGGCGCCGAGATCATCATCACCGACCTCAAGGCGCCCACCGCGCTGGCCGAAGAACTCGGCAAGGGCGCACGCGCCATCGCGCTGGACAACGCCTCGCGCAAAGACGTCGAGGCCGTGTTCGCCGACGTCGGCCCGCTCGACGCGATGGTCGACTGCAGCGGCTACTACGTGAAGGGCGACTGGATCGACGGCGGCGACGACTGGGAGGCGCTGCTGCAGCGCACCATCGACGTCAACGTCAAGGGCCCGGTCAACCTGGTGCGCGCCTGCCTGCCGGCCATGAAGCAACGCAAGTCGGGCCGCATCGTGCTGACCGGCTCGATGGCGGCACGCAATGCCGGCTCCACGCTGGCCGTCGAGCCGGCCTACGCGGCGTCGAAAGGCGGCCTGCACGCGCTGGTGCGCTACTTCGCGCGGCAGGTGGCCGACCAGGGCATCGTCGTCAACGGCATCGCGCCGGGAGCGATCCTGACGCCACTGCTCATCTCGGCCAACCAGCCGTTCGCAACCGAAACCTATCCGATGAAGCGACTCGGCCAGCCGCCCGAAATCGCATGGCCGATCGCCTTCCTCTGCTCCCGCGGCACCAGCTTCATGACCGGCGCGGTGATCGACGTCAACGGTGGCGTCGCGTTCTCCTGAAGCAGGCCCGGCCATGACTGCCACAACTGCAAACACGAATCTCGACGCTCTCTGGCAACCGCTGCGCATCGGCGCGGCCACCGCCCGCAACCGCATCTACCTGCCGGCGCACCAAGTGTCCTTGCCGCCGGTGGAATACGGCGCCTACCTCGGTGAGCGCGCACGCGGCGGGCTCGGCTTGGTCGTGACGCATGGCTTTCACGTGACCGCCGCCAGCGCCAAGGCCGGCGTCTCGCCTTGGCAGGCCGACTGGATTCCGGCAGTGAGGCACATGGTGGCGCCGGTGCATGCCGAGGGCGTGCCGGTGTTCATCCAGATCACGCACATGGGCGCCAGCGGCCTGCGCCGCACCGACGACATCGACTTGTGGGGACCCTTGCTGGCGCCGTCGGCCATCGCCTCCTCCGTGCACAAACAGGTGCCGCGGCCGATGGACGAAGCCGACATCGAAGAGCTCATCGCGGGCTTTGTCGCGACCGCCGCCAACGTGCAGGAAGGCGGCGCCGACGGCGTCGAGCTGCACGGCTCGCACGGCTATCTGTTGAGCAACTTCTTGTCGCCGTACTGGAACCGCCGCGACGACGCATGGGGCGGAGACACCGATCGCCGCGCCCGCATCGCCATCGACATCGGCGCGGCCGTGCGCAAGCGCTGTGGCGCGGGCTTCGTGGTCGGCATGAAGCTGAGCCTGGACGAATACCTCGGCACTGCCGGCACCACGCCAGACGAAGCGCTGCGCACGCTGGCCGTGCTGCAGCGCACCGGCCTGTTCGACTACTTCTGTTTTTCGCACACCGACTATCACAACAACCACCGGCTGGTGCCGCCCGCATCGAGCGGCGAAACCGCGCCGCTGGCGGCAGGCGCCGGCCGCGCGCGCCGGTCGATCGAATGCGCGACGCCGGTGTTCGTGCAGGGCTCGGTGCGCAGCATCGCAGCCGCTGCGGAAATCGTCGGCCGCGGCGACGCCGACATGGTCGGCATCGTGCGCGCGCACATCGCCGACCCCGACCTCGTGCGCAAGGCGCGCGAAGGGCGTGCCGACGAAACGCGGCGTTGTGTCGGTGCCAACCAGGGTTGCTGGCGGCGACTCGGCCAGCCGGTGAGCTGCACCGTCAACCCGGTGGCCGGGCGCGAGCTCGCGTTCGGCAACACCGTGGCGCAACCGAAGCCGCCATCGCGCAAGCTGCTGGTCATCGGCGGTGGGCCGGCCGGGCTGAAATTTGCCGACACGGCGGCCGAGCGCGGCCATCGCGTCACGCTGTGGGAACGCGGCGGCAGGTTGGGCGGCCAGCTGCGCCAGGCCGGCGAGTTACCCGATCACGATGCATGGAATTTTCTGGCCGACGACCTCGCTGCCTCCCTCGCACGCCGCGGCGTAGCCGTGCAGCTGAACACCGACGCCACAGCCGACGCCATCGCCGCATTCGGCGCCGATGAGGTGGTGCTGGCCACCGGCGCGCGCTGGCAGACCGATGGCTTTTCGACGCACCGCACCGATCGCGACACCATTCCGCGCGACCCCGGATCGCAGGTGCTCGATCCCCTCACGGCGCTGGACCATCCGGAGACCTGCGGCGCGAAGGTCGTCATCGTCGACGACAACGGCGACTACCTGCCGCTCGGGCTGGCGCGTCTGCTCGCCGCGGCCGGCAAGCAAGTCACCGTGCTCACCGCCGACACGATGATCGGGCGCCGCATGGAATCGACCGTCGAGTTGCAATGGATGATGCCGCGCGTGGCGGAGGCCGGTGTCGCGTGGCGCGTCTCGGTGTTCGTCGAGCGCATCGAGCGCATCGAGCGCGGCGGCGTGGTGTTGCGCGACGCTTACGGCCGACCGGACGAGCGCATCGCCGCCGACACCGTCGTGCTGTGCATGGCGCGCCGCAGCGAAGACGCCCTGTACCTGGACCTGCGTGCGCGCGGGCTCAAGGTGCGCCGTATCGGCGATTGCGTGGCGCCGCGCGAGGTCGACGACGCCGTGCTCGAAGGCTTTCGCGAAGCGCACGCCGTCGCCTGAGCGCTTTCTTTCTCCGCCATTTTTTCAGCAACGGAACATCCATGGACAACGATTTCAAAGGCCGCGTGGTGATGGTCACCGGCGGCGCCTCCGGTATCGGCAAGGCCAACGCGATGATGGCGGCACGCCGCGGCGCCAAGGTGGCGGTGGTCGACGCATCCGAAGACAGCGCGCACGCCACCGTGGCCGAACTGCGCGCCGCCGGCACCGAGGCCACGGCCGAAGTGCTCGACGTGCGCGACGACCGGGCCGTGGAAGCAGCGGTCGAACGCATCGAAGCCGCACTCGGCCCCATCGACGGCCTGGTGGCGTCGGCCGGCGTGTCGCCGCCCCACCCCGCTGCGACCATGCCCAACGAAAACTGGGCTGCCGCCATCGACGTCAACCTCACCGGCATGTTCTACACGCTGCGCGCGGTCGGCAGCCGCATGGTCGAACGGCGCAGCGGCGCGATCGTGGCCATCGCGTCGGTCGACGGTTTCGGCGGACATGCCGGCCGTGCGCACTACAGCGCGTCGAAGCACGGCGTCATCGGCCTGGTCAAGTCGCTCGCGATCGAATGGGGCCGCTTCGGCGTGCGCGTGAATGCCATCGCGCCGGGCGTGGTCGGTACGCCGCTCTTTCATCGCAACATCCCTGAAGACCACGTGCGCGACGTGATGGTCGACCGCGTTCCGATGCAGCGACTGTCGACGGCCGACGATCAGGCGCACCCGTGCCTATTTCTGTTGTCCGACGGGGCGGCTTACGTCAACGGCGCAGTTCTGGCCGTAGACGGCGGGTTGACCTCCGGCTTCTTCACGCGCTGGAACGGCGCCGACCTGGGATCGAAGGCGATGCTGGAGCGCGGGCTCTATGCGGCGCCTGTGCCGAAGGGCTGAGGCGCGGGGGCTGGCACGCAATACGGCTTTGACGGTCCCATGACCTTGAACCGGGTCGAGTTCGCGATATCAACGTACCAGCGGCCTTCGGGCGTCGTAATTCTCATGCAAATATGGCGCCCGTGGCTGATCGAAAGATCGTCGCGTTCGCAGACCATCCACCCCGAGATGTGGCAACTTTGAAACCGAAAATTGCCGAAGCGCTTCTCTGCGCCGACTGAGTGGCCAGACCCGCACCGAGCGAATGTCGAAAATGGAAAAATACGCGGACGCCGACGATTGCGACGATGGCACCGACGCCCAAGCTGACCTCCTCCGAGAGCCGACTTCTTTTACTCGACAACCTCGGCCTGCGGCAGGTCCCTGCCCAT
>JAQGMP010000520.1 GCA_028292285.1 Variovorax sp.
CCCATCACCGCGACCTTCATCGTTTCGACGCCGGGGTACTTGGTGCGCCACACCGGCATCTGCATGCGAAGGTAGTCGTCGATTTCCTTGGCGAGAACCTGGAACGTCGTGCTGGTGGTGCGGCCGCAACCCGGACACGCCGTCACGCTCGGCACGAACATGCGCAAGCCCAGTGCTTGCAGGATCTCGTTGGCGATCACGACTTCTTGCGTGCGCGATTCGCCCGGCTGCGGTGTCAGCGAAACGCGAATGGTGTCGCCGATGCCCTCCTGCAGCAGGATCGACAACGCCGTGGCCGAAGCCACCGTTCCCTTGGTACCCATGCCGGCTTCGGTCAGCCCGAGATGCAGCGGATAGTCGCAGCGCTTCGCCAGCTCGCGGTACACCGAAATCAGGTCTTGCACGCCGCTCACCTTGCAGCTGAGGATGACCTGATTGCCGGCCATGCCCATCGATTCGGCGAGCTTCGCAGAATCGATTGCCGACGTGATGAGCGCCTCGTACATCACCTGTTTGGCGTCCCACGGCTCGGGCCGCTGGCTGTTGATGTCCATCAGGCCCGACAGCAATTCCTGATCGAGGCTGCCCCAATTGACGCCGATGCGCACCGGCTTGTTCCAGCGCATCGCGACATCGATCATCTGGCCGAACTGCCGATCATGCTTGTCGCCCTTGCCCACATTGCCGGGGTTGATGCGGTCCTTGCTGAGCGCTTCAGCGCAGGCCGGATAGTCGGTCAGCAGGCGATGTCCGTTGTAGTGAAAGTCGCCGATCAGCGGCACGTCGATGCCCATGCGGTCGAGCTGCTCGCGGATGTACGGAACCTGCGCCGCCGCTTCCGGCGTGTTGACCGTGATGCGGACCATCTCCGAGCCGGCGATGGCGAGTTCCTTGACCTGGATCGCGGTGCCGATGGCGTCGACCGTGTCGGTGTTCGTCATCGACTGCACGCGCACCGGCGCATCGCCACCGACCGTGACAGTGCGCGCCCCCCACACCACTTGCGCCTGGCGTGATCGCCGCGCCTTGGGCGCTGCCGACTCGACCGGAAAACAATCGTTCATGATTTCACCTCGAAGCGTGCAACGCCACCGCCCTTGGTCACGGGCCCCAAGTCGAAAGCCTTGCCGCGCACCTGCACATCGATGCCCGACGCGCGGCCGACCACCACGGTCAACGGCAAACTGCCGGTAAGGCCCACCGTCTCGCCGGCCTGCACCGTGCGGCGCAGCAACTGCTTGCCGCCCGCTTCGGTCACGGTGACCCACGAGTCGGCACGTGCGACGAAAACCAGGATATCGCCGCCCGGGGCGACGGCGGCGGCTGTCAGCGGCGCGCTGCCGACAGCTCCGTCCTGCACACCGGACGATCCGCCGGGCGCGTTCGTCGCCGGCTGCGTCGCTGCCGGCATCGCGGGCTCGACGACAGTGCCCGGCGCTGTCGCAGACACCGGAGCCGATTCGCTTTCGGAGGCCGTCTCGGCTGTACTGCGCGACGTGATGCGCGCGACCGCCGCGCTCAGCTGGTCGAAGGTAGATTGGGGCAGCCAGAACAAGGCGGCGGCACCGATCAGCAACAGTGCGACAACGACGAGCAGCGCCCGGGAAGGCAGCCAGTTGGAGCCGCGTCCCGATCGCGGCGCGCCGGAGCGAAAGCTGGTGCTGATCGTGCGATCCGCAGCGGCCAGCGCGGCGCGCGGCGAGCCGGGCATCTTTGCCAGCACCTGTGCCGCATCGATCTTGAGTGCGCGCGCGACACTGGCCGCAAGCGCCCGCGCAAAAGCCGGATCGGGCAATGAATCGATGTCATCGTCTTCGAGGGCCTGAAGCTTTTTTGCCGGCACCTTCAAAGCAGCGGCCACGACCTCGATGTGCAGGCCATGCGCTTCGCGGGCCTCGCGCAGCATGTCGCCGGCGCTCATATGGGTGTTGTCACCCACCACCAGCGGTGCCCCTTGCGACGCGCCGAACTCACTGGCGCGCTCAATCATTGAAATTTCCGCGTTCGTACGCAATCGCCTCCCGGGACTGGGGAAAGCGGCGCTGCAACTGGCTGGCCAACTGCGCCAGCGCTTCGCGGTTGTTCATGCGGCGCTCGATCTTGATGCCGAGCCACAGGGATTCGGCATTAGCCGACGGCCCGTTGTTGACGCGCCGGATGTAGAACTGCGCACGCGTCATGTCGTCGCGCTGGAACAGCAAGGTGGCCAGGTTGAAGCCGATCACCGGGTTGCCGGCGTCGATCTCGTAGGCCTGCGTGAGGCTGCGCTCGGCATCGGCACGGTCCCCGGCCTTGATCTGGCACACGCCCTGCGTCATCAGCGTCTTTGCGCGATCGGTATAGCCCGGGATCGCCAGCGCCTGGCCGAACTGCTGCATGGCATCGCCGTTGCGGCCTTGCTGGCAAAGCAGCCAGCCGTAGTTGTGCAGCGTGTTGGGCTCGCGCGGATTGAGGGCGATGGCCCGGCGGAAACTGTCTTCGGCCAGCCCCGCGTCGTCGAGCCGCATGTAGACGAGGCCGCGCAGGTTGTAGGCCTCCGCATAGGTCGGGTCGGCCGTCAGCGACTGCTTGATTTCGTCGAGCGCCACGGTGGTCTGGCCGGCTTCGAAATAACCGATGGCGAGTTCAAGCCGCAGGCGGGCGCGCTTGCGGCCATTGCCCTCGTCGGAATCGGTCAGCAGCTGCGCGCCGTTGCCGGCCGTGCTCGCGACCGGGCCCGTGCCCTTGCTGGCGCATCCGGCCAGCACGATGCCGGCGACAAGGCAAAGAAGGACGCGGGCCAGCAGCGGTTGCGTGATCGAACGCGTCATCGAAAAAGCCGTGCTCATCGCTTCAGTGCTCCTGAATGTTCGGGATGTTCGAAATCTTCGAAGTTTTCGAACCGGGCCGCGCGTCGCGGACCGGGTGCAAAACAATGGTACGGCTCGAGGTCGAACCGGCACCGCTCGCGCGACGCTCGGCCATGCGCTCGACGGCCCGCGTGCGGTCCTTAACGTCGCCGGCCAGCTGCCCGCAGGCCGCATCGATATCGTCGCCGCGGGTCTTGCGAATGGTCGTCACCAGCCCGGCTGCGCTCAACGTTTTGGCAAAGGCCAGGACACGCGGCTGCGGCGAACGCAGCAGGCCCGACGCCGGAAACGGGTTGAAGGGAATCAGGTTGAACTTGCACGACACACCGTGCTGGCGAATCAACGCCACCAGTTGTTCGGCATGCCCCGGTTGGTCGTTCACGCCGTCGAGCATGCAGTACTCGAAAGTGATGAAGTCGCGCGGCGCATGCGCCAGATAGCGCTTGCAGGCATCGAGCAGTTCGGCGATCGGGTACTTGCGGTTCAGCGGCACAAGATCGTCGCGCAACGCGTCGGTGGGTGCATGAAGCGACACCGCCAGCGCGACCGCGCAATCGGTGCCAAGGCGATCGATCATCGGCACCACGCCCGACGTCGACACGGTGACGCGGCGCCGCGACAGGCCATAGGCGTTGTCGTCGAGCATCGTGCGAAGCGCAGGCACCAGCGCCGTGTAGTTCTGCAGCGGTTCGCCCATTCCCATCATGACGACGTTGGAGATGACGCGGCCCTCTTGCCCCGGATCGCGCTTGAGGTGCTTGCGCAAAAAATGTTCGGCGAACCACAGCTGCGCCACGATTTCACCGGTGGTCAGATTGCGGCTGAAGCCCTGATGCCCGGTCGAGCAAAACCGGCAGCCCACGGCACAACCGGCTTGGGACGACACGCACAAGGTGCCGCGGTCGTCCTCCGGAATGAACACCGCCTCGACCGCGTTGCCGTCGCCCACATCGAACAACCACTTGATGGTGCCGTCGGCGGACTCGTGCTGCGTGGTAACCGGAAGTGCTTCGATACGCGCCGTGGTCGCCAGCTTTTCGCGCAGCGACTTGGCCAGATCGGTCATCTCTGAAAAGTCGCTGGCGCCGCGCTGATGAATCCAGCGAAAAAGCTGGGTGGCGCGGAACCGTTTTTCGCCCAGCCGCTCGCAGAACGCGGCCAACCCCTCCAGATCGAACTCGAGCAGGTTGGCGGTCGTCATTGCGTCAGTCGGGCAGATACCTCAACGTGCGTAGACGTTGAGGCCGGCGAAGAAGAAAGCAATTTCGTTCTTCGCGGTTTCAGGAGCGTCGGAGCCATGGACTGCGTTGGCGTCGATGCTGTCGGCGAAGTCGGCGCGGATGGTGCCGGCGGCTGCCTTCTTGGGGTCGGTCGCGCCCATCAGGTCACGGTTCTTGGCGATGGCGTCTTCGCCTTCGAGGGCCTGCACGAACACCGGGCCGGAGATCATGAACTCGACCAGATCCTTGAAGAACGGACGCGCGCTGTGGACGGCGTAGAACTGTTCGGCTTCGTTGCGCGACAGGTGAACGAGCTTGGCAGCGACGACCTTGAGCCCGGCGGCTTCGAATCGGGAAACGATCTTGCCGATGACGTTCTTGGCGACAGCGTCGGGCTTGATGATGGAGAGAGTGCGTTCGATGGCCATTTTGAGATGCTTCCTGAGCTTGATTTTGAGACGATCTGCCAGCGCCGCACCCAAACGGTTGCCGCCTTGACAAAGCCTCTGATTTTAACCGGCCGGGCCGAGCGACCCATGACCGATCCATGAAAAACCGCGGTGCGGCGGTGCCTTCAGCGGCCGCGCCGGCGACCTCCGCCGCCGCCTGCATTGCCACCGCCGCCCCCGCCGCCGCCGTAGCCACCACCCGATCCACCGCCGCGCCGCGGCGCCTGGCGTTGTTCCTTGCGCTGCCTTGAAAAGCTGTCGGCTCCGATGTAGCCCAGCGAAGTCTTCATCGGATCTGGCTGGTTGGCGCCGCTCGGCGGACGGTCTTCGCCCTTGAAGCCGGGCTGGCG
>JAQGMP010000538.1 GCA_028292285.1 Variovorax sp.
CCGGCATCGGCGACTGGACGGCGCAGTACATCGCGATGCGGGCATTGCGCTGGCCTGATGCCTTTCCCGCTGGCGATGTCGCGCTGCAAAAAGCGCTGGGCGTCACCACCGCGCGCGCCGCGGCGGAGGCTTCGCAGGCGTGGCGACCATGGCGCGGCTACGCGGTGCTGCGGGCCTGGCACACGCTGCCGGCCAGCGCGGCGCCTGTTAGCAATGCCGCACCGACCGCCGACCTGGCTACGTCGCCTGCGGCACGACAAAAATCATCCACTGGGACAGGCGCTGCCGCCTGACATCATCATGAAATTCAAGACCTCGACGATCTACACGACGCACATCGACAGCCGCCTCGGTGGCGTCACGCTGGCTGCCACCGACCAGGGTTTGGCCGGTGTCTGGTTCGACCAGCAAAAGCACTCGCCCGACACCGCCGGCTGGCAGCCGAACGACGCACATCCGGTGCTGCGCGAGGCGTCCGCGCAGTTGCGCGATTACTTCGACGGCAAGCGGCAACAGTTCGATCTGCCGCTCGACCTGTCGCACGGCACGGAATTTCAGCAGAGCGTGTGGCAGGCGCTGCTCGCCATTCCTTCCGGCGCCACGACCAGCTATGGCGCGTTGAGCGCCGGTGTCGGCAAGCCTGCCGCGGTGCGCGCTGTGGGCGCGGCGGTCGGGCGTAACCCGATCAGCGTGATCGTGCCGTGCCATCGCGTGGTCGGCAAAGACGGCTCGCTCACAGGCTATGCGGGTGGGCTCGACCGCAAGACGGCGCTGCTCGAACTCGAAGGCGCCTTGTGAACGTGGCGGTGGCCCCGAACCCCCGTCGCTGGCTGGTCGATCTCGTGCTGCTCGGCGCGCTCTGGGGTGCGTCGTTCCTGTTCATGCGCATCGCGGCGCCGGAGTTCGGCGCATTACCGGCGGCGGCCGTGCGCGTCGGCATCGCGACAATGTTCTTGTTGCCGCTGTTGCTGGCGCGCGGGCATGGCCCAACGCTGGCGCGCCACTGGAAGGCGACGATGCTGATTGGCGTTTTCAACTCCGGCATTCCGTTCGCTCTTTTCTGTTTTGCGCTGCTCACCCTCAACAGCGGGCTGGCCGCGGTGCTCAACGCGACCGTGCCGATGTTCGGCGCGCTGGTGGCCTGGGCCTGGTTCAAGGACCGGCCCGATGGTTCGCGCATCGCGGGTCTGGTCATCGGTTTTGCGGGCGTCGCGATGCTGGCCAGCCGCAGCGCCGGACTGCATGCCGATGTCGATGGCCACGATGCGCTCTGGGCCGTGCTGGCCTGCCTCGGCGCTTGCATGAGCTACGGGATTTCGGCCAGCGCCTCGCGACGCTTCCTTGGCGGCATTCCCCCCTTGGCAACCGCCACCGGCAGCCAGATGGGCGCGACAGTGGCACTCGCGTTGCCGGCGCTGTGGCTCTGGCCCGCGCAGATGCCCGGCACCCGCGCATGGCTCGCGCTGGTCGCATTGGGCATCGCGTGCACCGGGCTTGCGTACATCCTTTTCTTTCGCCTGATCGAACACGCCGGCCCGGCCCGCGCGTTGACCGTGACCTTCCTGGTGCCGGTGTTCGCGGTGTTCTACGGCGCCGTTTTTCTGGGCGAGGACATCACGCAATGGATGCTGGTCTGCGCCGCCGTGATCGTCTGCGGCGTCGCACTGTCGACCGGCATCGTGAGGCTGCGGCGGCCCGCGGCGGCCCTTTAAATCGCTCCGGCGACGACGTTGATCGACAGCGCAAGCACCAGCATGTTGAAGGCGAAAGACAGCACGCTGTGCACCAGCGTGATGTGCCGCATCTCGCGCGACGTGACCTGCACGTCCGACACCTGCGACGTCATGCCGACCACGTAAGAGAAGTACAGGAAGTCGAAGTAGTTCGGGTCGAGCTTGCCCGGAAAATCGAGCCCGGCACCGGCGATCTTGTTGTTCTTTTCTTCCTGGTAATAGCGGTGCGCGTAGTGAAACGCATAGATCGTGTGGATCATCAACCACGAGAGGGCCAGCGACACCACACCGAGCACCACGTGGGCGGCACGCTCGACGTCGCTCAGGCCTTTGACCTGCTTCAGCAGCATGACGATGACGCCAACGCTGACGAGTGCGGCGGCCAGCATGGCAACCAGGATCAACGCGGTCGGCTGATCGAGCGACTGGGCACGGGTGCGGGTGTGATCGGCGTCGCACGTCTCGGCGAGCCAGAACGCCAGCATCAGATAGACCAGCACGCCGCTGCACCAGCCGACCAACCCGCGCGGGAGGCCATCGAGTGGCCATGCCAGGCCACCGACGGCCAGGCCGACAGCGCCTCCATAGAGCAGACGTTGTGGTCCCTGGGTCGATGAGAGATGTTTGCGCATGGCAGGACTGTATCGGCAGCCCACTCGGCCGGTACGACAATCGCCGGATGACTGTTTTTGTTCGCGGCCGGATGGGCACGAAGGGCTGGCCCCACCTCGGCGCCCTGATCGCCTTCGTTTTCTCCGTCGTATTCACGAGCGCGGCCACGGCCGCGCCGCCGGGCCGCGTGCCCGACACCATCGAGCAGCGTGCCGCCGCCTGCATCGCGTGCCACGGACGCGAAGGCGCCAGCAGCAACACGGCCTTCTTTCCACGCCTCGCGGGCAAGCCGGCCGGCTACCTGTTCAATCAGCTTCGAAGCTTCAGGGATGGTCGCCGCTTCAACTCCGATATGGCTTACATGGTTCAGCATCTTTCGGACGCCTACCTCCTCGAAATAGCCGAGTACTTCGCCGGGCTCGACCTGCCCTATGCGCCGGTCGCGACGACCAGCGACGCCACGCCTGAAATGCTGCAACGTGGCAAGGCGCTGGTGGTCGATGGCGACCGCGGCCGGGGCATTCCGGCGTGCGCTGCTTGCCACGGCACCGCGCTCACCGGCGTGCTGCCGGCCATCCCCGGGTTGGTCGGCTTGCCGCGCCTGTACCTGTCGTCGCAGCTCGGCTCGTGGCTCACCGGAGAGCGCCACGCGCTCGCGCCGGACTGCATGGCGCAGATAGGCAAAAGCCTCACCAGCGCCGACGTCAACGCGGTGGCCAGCTGGCTGGCGCTGCAACCCGTGCCGGTCAACGCCAAGCCCGCAACGTCGCTGCCGGGCGCAGCGCCGATGGCATGCAGCGGGATGGCACCATGAAAAACAAGACAGACCCTCCTCGCTCGATGCTGCGCCGCATCGTGTTCGTGCTGCTGGTGCTGGCCGCGCTGGTGTCGTTGATCGGCGCCGCGCTGATCGGCATGAACCTGCTGGGCGAAGACCGCATTGCGGACGATGCGCCGCCGGCATTCGTCGCCACGGCGGGCCAGGTCGAGCGGGGCCGCTACCTCGCGCTCGCGGGCAACTGCGCCGGCTGCCACACCACACGCGGCGGCGAGGCCTATGCAGGCGGCCTCGCCATCGACACGCCCTTCGGCACCATCTATTCGAGCAACCTGACGCCCGACGATGCCCACGGCCTCGGCGGCTGGAGCGCGGCGCATTTCTGGCGCGCCATGCACAACGGCCGCTCGCGCGATGGGCGCCTGCTGTACCCCGCCTTTCCGTATCCGAATTTCACGAAGGTCACGCGCGAAGACTCCGACGCCATCTACGCCTACCTGCGCAGCGTGCCCGCGGTATCGGCAAGCAACGTGCCGCACGCGCTGCGCTTTCCGTACAACACCCAGGCCGCGCTCGCCGTGTGGCGGGCCTTGTCGTTCACCCCTGGCACGTTCGTCGCCGATGCGCAGCAACCCGCAGAATGGAACCGCGGTGCGTATCTGGTCGACGGACTCGGCCACTGCATCGCATGCCACGGCACGCGCAATGTACTCGGTGCCACCGAAGAAAAACGCGGCCTGTCCGGCGGACTCATACCGGTCGAGAACTGGTACGCGCCTTCGCTTGCCAACCCGCACGAAGCCGGTCTGGCCGACTGGCCGAGCGCCGACATCGTCGCCCTGCTCAAGAACGGAACGTCGCCCCGCGGATCGGTGTTGGGGCCGATGGCCGAAGTGGTCTACCAGAGCACGCAACACCTGAGCGATGCCGACCTGACGGCGATGGCGACCTATCTGAAGGCGCTGCCTGCCGTGGCAGCTTCCGATGATCGAAAGGCCGGCGAGGGGGCCACATCATCGGCGGCCAAGGGCCGTCGCGACGTCGGCGTGATGGAGCGCGGCAACAAGATCTTCGACCAACGTTGCGCCTACTGCCACGGCGACGTCGGGCAAGGCGCGCAAGACGCCTACCCGCCGCTCGCAGGCAATCGCGCGGTCAACATGAGCTCGCCGATGAATCTCATTCAGATGGTGCGGCACGGCGGCTTCTTGCCCGCCACTGCCGGCAACCCGCGCCCTTACGGCATGCCGGCGTTCGGCCACGTGCTGGACGACAGCGACATCGCGGCGGTGCTGACCTTCGTGCGCGGGTCGTGGGGAAACGACGCTGAGCCAGTGTCGGCAAGGGACATGATGAAGCGCTGACGCGATGAAGCACTACTTCTCGCTCGGGTAGCGAAAGTGGTGCCGAACGGTGGGGACGCTGCCGCAGCCGGTGTTGTAATCGACGCTCGATAGCGACACAAAAAACAGCACCTGGGAGGGTCCATGTCGAACACCTTTGCAACGAGGCGCAATGCCTCGCGCGTCTTGCTCACCACTGTGCTGCCTTTCGCGCTCAGTGCATGCGGCGTTTTTGGCGGCAACAGCCAGCCGGCACAAAAAGAGCAGGCCAAGCTCGACATCTCCATCGAGGCCGACCGCGACCTGAACACCGACACCAAAGGCCGGGGCGCGCCGATGCTGCTGAGGGTGTACGAACTCAAGTCCGACATCGCCTTTCAGGATGCCGATTTCTTCGCGCTGCAAAACACCGACAAGGCCGTGCTCGGCGCCGACTTGCTGGCCGTCGACCAGTTCATCATGCGCCCCGGAGAAACCCGAAAAATCCAGCGCAAGTCGAACCCCGAGACGACTGCGATTGCGATCTTCGCCGGGTACCGCGACTTGCCGACATCGGTCTGGCGCGTGGTCCACAAGATGGAAACCGCACCTGAGTCGAGCTGGTATCGCGCGGTCATTCCGGCCAACAAGGCGAAGCTGAAAATCGCACTGCAGTCCAACGCGATTCTGCTGACCGATGAAGAGGCCGGCTCCCGGCCGGTCCAGTACGCAAACGAGTCGATGAAGGGGCTCGATCAGAATCCGATGGAAGAGGCGAAGCAGCAGATCGACAGCGCCTCACAAAGTGTGCCGAAGATGCCGGAAAAGCCTTCTCTGGACGGGTTCAAGAACCCGATGACGGG
>JAQGMP010000554.1 GCA_028292285.1 Variovorax sp.
CGAAAGCGAACAACGACCGCATCGAAGGCACCCGCCTCGTGCCCCCGCCGATGGCCCGCGAGGACTTCAAACCGGTCGCACCCAGCCCGTTGCGCGGCGCCTTGCCGCCGACCGCCGACCCGGTGACCTCGCGCGAATTGCCTTGATGTAAATTGCCTTCCTGATGCGCTACCCCCTGCCCTACGCGTTCGCCCGCGGCCAGCAACTGCTGCTCGAAGAGGCCGACGACGGCGTCTATACCCTGTGGATGCCGCAGGCACCGCCGCGCAGCGCGGTCGGCGAGGTCATGCGCAAATACGCCGTCAAGACCTTCGAGGCGCTGCCGCCCGGCCAGCTCGCGCAACGCATCAGCGCCGCCTATGCGCAAGGCGAATCCAACGCCGCCGCGGTGGTGAGCGAAGTGCAGGGCGATGCCGACCTTTCGCGAATGATGCAGGAGCTGCCGGCCGTCGAAGACTTGCTGGAAAGCGCCGGCGACGCACCCATCATCCGCATGCTGAACGCGCTCCTGACGCAAGCCGCCCGTGACGGTGCCAGCGACATCCACATCGAGCCTTACGAGCGCACGTCGTCGGTCCGTTTTCGCATCGACGGCACGCTGCGCGAAGTGGTGCAGCCCAACCGCGCGCTGCACGCTGCGCTGATCTCGCGGCTGAAGATCATGGCCGACCTCGACATTGCCGAAAAGCGTCTGCCGCAGGACGGGCGCATCAGCCTGCGCATCGGCACCCGCGCGGTCGACGTGCGCGTGTCGACGCTGCCCTCGGCCCACGGTGAACGCGCCGTGCTGCGGTTGCTCGACAAGACCGAAAGCAAACTGACGCTCGAAGCGGTCGGCATGCAGGGCGGCACCTTGGCGCGCTTCGAACAACTCATCGGCCAACCGCACGGGATCATCCTGGTGACCGGCCCGACCGGCTCCGGCAAGACGACGACGCTGTATGCCGCGCTCGGTCGACTCGACGCCGGCCGCAGCAACATCATGACGGTCGAAGACCCGATCGAATACGAGCTGGCGGGCGTCGGCCAGACGCAGGTCAATGCCAAGATCGAACTGACGTTTGCCAAGGCCTTGCGCGCGATCCTGCGGCAAGACCCGGACGTGATCATGATCGGCGAGATCCGCGATTTCGAGACCGCGCAGATCGCGATCCAGGCGTCTCTCACCGGGCATCTGGTGCTGGCGACACTGCACACCAACGACTCGGTGAGCGCGGTGACGCGGCTGACCGACATGGGGGTCGAACCCTTTCTGCTCAGCTCGTCGCTGCTCGGCGTGCTGGCCCAGCGCCTGGTGCGCAAGGTCTGCACCGTGTGCACCGGCACCGGCTGCGAAACCTGCGGCCAGACCGGCTACCAGGGCCGCACCGGCATTTTCGAACTGCTGGTCGCCGACGAAACCGTGCAGTCGCTGATCCACAGCCGTGCGCCGGAAAGCCAGCTCTTCGTGGCAGCCGAGCGCGGCGGTCTGCGATCGATGCGCGAAGACGGCGAGCGGCTGGTTCAAGCCGGTGTGACATCGCGGGCCGAGTTGTTGCGGGTGACGCGGGACTGAGTTCCCCCACAAGCCATGCCCGCCTATTCCTTCGAAGCCATAGACCAGCAGGGCCTCGCCCGCAAAGGCGTGCTCGAAGCCGACACCGCCCGCAGCGCGCGCGGTCTGCTTCGGGCCCAGGCGCTCATTCCGCTGACGGTCACGTCGGTCGGCAGCGGCGGCGCCGACGCGCCTTCTTCCAGCGCCTGGCGCCGCGCATTGGCAGGTGGACGCATCTTCAACGCGACCGCGCTGGCCGTCTGGACGCGGCAACTGGCTGGACTGGTCTCCTCCGGCCTGCCGCTGGAGCGCGCCCTCACAGCCCTCACCGACGAAGCCGAAAGCGAACGCCAGCGCAACCTGCTGGCGTCGCTGCGTGCCGAAGTCAACGGCGGCTCGCCGTTCGGCCGCGCACTGTCGCAGCACCCGCACGAGTTCTCGCCGATCTACACCGCCGTCATCAGCGCCGGCGAGCAAAGCGGCAACCTCGGCATGGTGCTCGAGCGCCTTGCCGACGACCTCGAGCAAAGCATGGCGCTGCGCCAAAAACTGGTCGGCGCCGCGCTGTACCCGGCGATCGTCACGCTGGTCGCGATCGTCATCGTCATCTTTTTGGTGAGCTACGTGGTGCCGCAAGTCGCCAACGTGTTCGCCGGGACCAAGCGCGCGCTGCCGTTCTTGACCGTCGCCATGCTGAGCTTGAGCGCGTTCGTGCGCAATTACGGCTGGGCGATGCTGGTGGCGATCGCTTTCATCGCCTTCAGTGCGCGGCTCGCGTTGGCGCGTGCCGCCTTCCGCGAAAAGTTCGACGCGGCGTGGCTCAACGTTCCGCTGGTCGGCAAGCTGGCGCGCCAGTACAACGCGGCACGTTTTGCCAGCACGCTGGCCATGCTCACGACCGCCGGCGTGCCGATCTTGCGAGCGCTCCAAGCCGCATCCGAAACGCTGAGCAACACCGCCATGCGCGCCGACGCCCTCGATGCGCTGGTGCTGGTGCGCGAAGGCGCCCCGCTGGCGTCGGCGCTGGCGCAAAAGAAACGCTTCCCCGGCATCGTCTCGATGTTCGCGCGCCTCGGCGAGCAGACCGGCACGCTGCCGCTGATGCTGCAGCGCGCCGCCAACCAGCTCGGCGCAGAGGTCCAGCGCCGTGCGATGCATCTGGCGACCATCCTCGAACCGCTCCTGATCGTGGCGATGGGCGGCGTCGTCATGCTCATCGTGCTGGCGGTGCTGATGCCGATCATCCAGCTCAACCAGTTCGTGAAGTAGCAAGCAACCATGGCCGTCACCCTGGACGACAAGCTCGTCGTCGCCATTTCTTCCCGCGCGCTCTTCAACCTCGAAGAAGAAAACCGGCTGTTCGAATCGGGCGATCCCGAGGGCTACATGAAGCTGCAGTTCGAGCGGCTCGACGTGCCGGCGCAACCCGGCATCGCGTACTCGCTGGTGCGCAAGCTGCTGCGCTTCAACGACGACGGTGTGCAGCGCGTCGAAGTCGTCATCCTGTCGCGCAACGACCCGGTGTCGGGCATGCGGATTTTCAAATCGAGCGTGGCCGCCGACATCAAGCTCCAGCGCGGCGTGTTCACGCAAGGTCGGCCGCCGTTCGGCTATCTGCGGCCGTTACGTGCCCACCTGTTTTTATCGGTCAACGCCGAAGACGTGCGCGAGGCGCTCAATGCCGGCTTTCCAGCGGCGCGCGTGCTGGTCGAATCGGTCAAGGCCAGCGACGCCTACCCGGACGAAGTGCGCATCGCTTTCGACGGCGACGCGGTGCTCTTCAGCGACGAGGCCGAGCGCGTGTTCCAGAGCCAGGGGCTCGACGCGTTTCAGGCGCATGAATCCAGCAAGGCCGAGCTGCCGCTGCCCGAAGGTCCGTTCAAGCCGTTGCTGGCCGCGCTGCATCGGCTGCAGCATGCCGGCAACGTCGACATGCGCATTCGCACCGCGCTGGTGACGGCGCGCAGTGCCCCGGCGCACGAGCGCGCTATCCGCACGCTGATGAAGTGGAACATCCGTGTCGACGAGGCGATGTTCCTCGGCGGCTTGCCGAAAGGCGAGTTCCTGCGCGAGTTCGAGCCCGATTTCTTCTTCGACGACCAGACCGGCCATGTCGACGCGGCAGCGCGCCACGTGCCGTCTGGCCATGTATCGAGCGGCGTCAGCAATCCGCACTGAAAAACGCCGAAAATACCGCGTTCGGCCCTTGCAATTTCTGCGTGCCACGGCACCCGCAAGCCGCCTCCTCTTTTCATCCGCTGCTCATATTCGCTGCCCATGTCCACCATCCTCCAAGACATCCCCGCCGGCCAAAAAGTCGGCATCGCCTTTTCCGGCGGCCTCGACACCAGCGCAGCGCTGCTCTGGATGAAGCAAAAGGGCGCCCTGCCCTACGCCTACACGGCCAACCTGGGCCAGCCCGACGAGCCGGACTATGAAGAGATCCCGCGCAAGGCGATGGAATACGGCGCGATCCAGGCCCGCTTGATCGACTGCCGCACGCAGCTGGTCAACGAAGGCATCGCAGCGCTGCAGGCCGGCGCCTTCCACATCTCGACCGCCGGCATCACCTACTTCAACACGACGCCGATCGGGCGTGCCGTCACCGGCACGATGCTGGTCGCGGCGATGA
>JAQGMP010000557.1 GCA_028292285.1 Variovorax sp.
GACGATGATGCCGATCAACGCGCCGCCGAGCCCGAAGGTGATCGACGTGATGTTGAGGAAGCCGAGGTAGGCGTGACCGAGGAGCGCGAGGCCTTCGAACATGGTGGTGTTTGCCGAATCAGGGCAAATGCACCAGGAAGAGTTCCTGGAACACGAGCGTGATGATGATGCCGGCGCCGAGGCCGATGGCCAGCGTTTTGCAGAAGGTCGCCAGCGTGAGCGATTCGCCTGCGGCCTTGCGCTGGACATGCTGCAGGCTCAAGACGGCGATGGTCACGAAGAGCGCCGCTGCGGCCCAGAAGGGCAACCCATGGCCGACCAGGCCGACCGCGAACACAGCGCACAGACCGACCACCAGCAAGATGCGTTTTTTCTCGGTGCTGCTGGTTTTTTGCGTCGTCTCTCCGGGGTGCGCGGCAAGCCGGCGCCAGCTTCGCAGCGCCAGCAGAAACCCCAGCAGCACGGTCACGATGCCGAGCAGACCGGGCAGGAGCCCGGGCGCGGTGTACGGATTGATGTCCTGCTTTTCGAGGCGGTCCATCCGCAGCGAACCGATCAGCACCGCGGCGCCGAAGATCATCCATGCGAAGGCGGCGATCAGGTCGGAGCGCGGGCCGACGATGCGGGCTTCCTCAGGCGGCGTCGACGGAAGCTCGGTCGGCGGCGTTGAAGAACTCAAAGGGGCAGGAGGCGTCATGGGCGCGCGTCAGGGCTTCGGAATGCCGACCGTGTCGGGCGATACTTTGGCTTTGCCCGCGCCGAACAGCATCCATGCATTCGCCTGCACGGCCGGCATCACCGCCTTTTGCGCCGCTTCGCCGGAAGTCGGCAAGAACAGTGCGCCGCGGCTGTTGGCGTATTTCTTCAACGCTTCGCTCTTGGGGATGCTTTCTTCCCAGATCTTCTGCACCGTCTTCACGACTTCGTCCGGTACGCCCTTGGGAATGAAGATGCCGAAGTAGTTGGGCGGCGCGGTGAAGCCGGGGATGGTTTGCGACAGTGGGGGAATGACGCCGAAGCCTTCGAGGTCGAGCGGCTTGTCGCTGACGGTGGCGAGCGGGCGCAGCCGCTTGCCGCGGATCATGTCGGCCTGCTCGACGGCCAGTTGCGTGGTGACTTCGGCCTCGCCCGACACCGTGGCGACGACCGCCGGGTTGCCGCCGTCGTACGGCACTTCGCGGTACTTGACGCCGGTCGCCTTGGTGATGAAGTCCATCGCGTTGTGGCCTGCGGAGGTGACGCCGGCCGTGGCCACCGTGACCTTGCCCGGCTGCGCCTTCATGGCGTCGATCAGGTCCTTGGCGGTCTTGTAGGGCGTCGACGGATTGACGCCGATCACCTGCACGTTGGCGACCGTCAGAAAGATGTTCCAGTCGCTCATCTTCGTTTGCAGCGAGCCGAGCGTTTCGTAGGTGCCCAAATCTTGCGCGGCGCCGGCCGTCCACGTGTAGCCGTCTTTGGCTGCATCGAGCGCGCTCTTGGTGCCGATGGCACCCGAAGCACCTGGCTGGTTGATGATGACGACGGTCTGGCCGAGCGCCTTTTCGATCTCGCCGGCGGTGACGCGCGTGACCTGGTCGGTCGAGCCGCCCGCCGCCCACGGCACGATCAAATTGATGGGACGCGACGGCTTCCATTGCGCCAGCGCACTGGTGGCAGCGGCAGACAGGACGGCGACGACAAACACCCGGCGAGCCAGGTTGCGAACGGAATCGGCATGCATCACGAAGGTCTCCAGTTATGGTTTTAATTCACCAATGGGTGAATTCTCGCGATGGCGAACCGGAGCGTCAACGGACTGTCACCGTCAGTCCCTCAGTACATACCCTAGGATCACGTCGCACATGTGCGAGAGCCGCTCGCTCCGCGCTTTGCGGGTCATGAGATTGCGCCCGAAGATGGCCGACAGCGTGTAGTTGTTGGACAGGTAGAAATACGCGATGCCGGCGATCGAGATGTAGAGATGCACCGGGTCGACGCCGCCGCGAAACACGCCTTCCTTGCGGCCGCGCTCCAGGATGTCGCCGAGCGTCTGGATCACCGGCGAGTTCATCTCGCGCACGCGCTTCGACTTTTCGAGATGGCGTGCCTGGTGCAGGTTGGCGCTGTTGAGGAGCGTGATGAACTCCGGGTGCTCGAGGTAGTAGGTCCAGGTGAATTCCATCAGCCGCCGCACGGCGTCTGCCGGCGGAAGGTCGAGCAGGTGCAGTTCTTTCTCTGCTTCGCGAATGCTGGCGTAGGCGCTCTCGAGCACTGCGAGAAAGAGGTCGTCCTTGCTGCTGAAGTAGTAGTAGATCAGCCGCTTGTTGAGGCCTGCGCGTTCGGCGATGCTGTCGACGCGCGCACCGGCCAGGCCCAGCAGCGCGAACTCTTCGCGGGCGGCATCGAGGATCGCTTGCTGCGATCTGTCGGCGTCTCGCAGGCGCGGTTCGGATGCAATGGTTTTCATGCCTTCTTTTAACTGCTTGGTGAATTAAAGCCAACCCGATTTTTCCCTGACGATAATCTTCAGCATCTCTTCATCTACTCAATCGGGCGTGGCATGCAAAAGCAGCAGACAGCGGGGCACTTGATCGTCGAATGCCTCATCGAACAAGGGGTCGAAATCGCTTTCGGCGTGCCGGGCGAAAGTTTTCTCGCGGTGCTCGACGGCTTTCATTCGTACGAAGACCGCATCCGGTTCATCGTGAACCGGCAGGAAGGCGGCGCGGCCTTTATGGCGGATGCGCACGCGCGGCTGACCGGGCGCCCAGGCATCTGCTTCGTGACGCGCGGCCCGGGAGCCACCAATGCATCGATCGGCGTGCACAACGCGTTTCAGGATTCGACGCCGCTGGTGCTGTTCGTCGGCGATGTCGGCAGCGATTTTCGCGACCGCGAGGCCTTTCAGGAAGTCGACTACGGCAGCTTCTTCGGGCCGAGCACCAAAGGCTTCGCCAAGCGCGTGGAGCGCATCGACGATGCGAGCCGCATTCCGGAATACATCGCCCGCGCTTTTTCGACGGCGATGAACGGCCGGCCCGGCCCGGTGGTTCTGGTGCTGCCCGAAGACATGCTGCGTTCGACGACGG